>CAZMFK010000082.1:0-6774 GCA_964565545.1 uncultured Caldisericota bacterium
TAAGCTTATTCCTGGCAGTGGCATGTTTTATCGAATGGCAGGATCTCAGGCTGCTTTGATAGATGATATGCCTGGAGCGATTCCGCCATTTGATTACTATGTGGTATTGGGACCTAAAAACTCCAAAACCACCTGCAATGAAATTAAAAAAGCTACCGGCCATGAAGCAGCAGTAATCGATGCTAATGACCTTCAAATTGCCTGGGCAGTGGCTTGTTCGGATCCAAAACTTAAAAAACCTATCGAAGCAGCCATGCAAGACAATCCAGCTGGCAATGGTGATCAGCAGACACCTATCATCCTTCTTCGGCCAGCTGGAAATGAATGACGATTTCAGGAAACAAGCATCTTTTTAAGGAACTGATAATCCCAAAAATAAATATCAAAATCCTTGTCATGGACAAAATAATGCAAGAAAATTCTCAGACTGCGTCGCCTGAGTCTTTTATAAGTGCTAATTGAAGAGATTCTTAAATACTGCATCACAAAATCCCGCGATTGCAATTCAAAGTAACGTAGCAGGATAAAGTCTTTTTCAAGTCCTTGTAAGTGACTTAATGTATGCTTCATCAGCTCCAATCTGCCTTTAAGAATATTTTTGTGTAATATTCCAAAAGGAAAAAAAAAGGATTTGCGGTAATCCTCTTTACCGGGAAATATTTTTATAATACAGGAGGAATAAAAAGCTTGGAGATAGGCCAGTTGATCATACTCATCCTTAAAAACCAGATACTGGCGCAACAGGTTTTCCAGGATGGGTTCGAAAGATGCAGCTTTTTGTTCCATGCTTGTTAAAAGAGATTATAATAAATGGAAATGATTGCAAGTTATAGTTTTTGGAAACCAAAAAATGTCATATTTTTGTACACCAATTTCCGTATTCGTCATGGTTAAAACTGCTGCATTGCTTTTAAAAAGTAGAAAATACAAAGAAAAAGATAAATTGCTTTCCTTTTTTACACAGGATTTGGGGCGAATCGTTGCTTTATGCAAAAGTGCCCGAAGCCCCAACCATCGGTGGGGTAGTTCGACTGAGCCTCCAGCTTTCGGATTTGTGCAACTCTATGAAAAAAACCATTTCTATACGCTTACTGAGATATGTACCGTCGAGTCATTTTTACATGATAAAATTGAGCTTGATCGTTTGGTAGCCTACCAGTTTGTATCATCCCTGATTGAACGTTATATACCTTATGCTCTTGTTCAACCTCAGCTTTTTCAAAAAGTTCAAGCACTGTTTTTTTATTGGAAGGAAGGCAATACTTCAATCTTAATGGGTTTGTACCACTTTATGATTTATTTTTTGTCTGTTCAGGGGTATGCCCTTTCGTGGAAGCATTGTGCTTGTTGCCATCAAGAAGTTGCATCTGCTATTTCCGAACGATGGTTTTTTGATTTGATTCGAGGAACAATTTATTGTTTCAATTGTGGAGCCAGAGAAAAGCATTTGTATCCTATATCTTCCCGGGTTTGCAGTGTATTGGAAAAAATCAAACAAGCTTACCCTGGCAATTTGATGGATTTTCTTGTTACTGATTCCGAATGGCAAGAAATTGACCGAATGATTGGTTTTTATTATAAAGAAAAAATAGATCCTCATTTTAAATCTTATTATGAAATAATGAAAACAGGACTTTTATTTGAAAAAAAAGGATTAGAAAAAAGATGTTCATATTAAAAAACCAATCTACCTCTTTACTATTTAACTTGTTTCGACGCTATCATAATCTCAAACACCCTTTTGAGCGTGAATTGGCCGGTATCGAGACCTTTGAACAATGGGAATATCGAAGGGCTTCCCATGCCTGGAGTGTCTTTTTGCCGTATGCATCTCTCGAAAGCCTGTTTTCTCAAAAAACCATTGTGGACATTGGTTGCGGAGGGGGAGGAAAGACTCTTGCCTTGTTGGCTTACTGCCCCAAACAGGTGGTTGGCATTGATCTGGATGCTGCTTTTATTGAAAAGGCGAAACATTTTCAACAACAATTTTCGGGCAATGCCTCTTTCATTTTAGCTAATGCAGAGAAGATGCCATTTAAGGATGCTTCGGTTGATAGAGTGACCCTTTTGGACACTTTTGAGCATTTAAGCGATCCTATAAAAATTCTTAAAGAATGTCATCGGATTCTTAGGCCTTCCGGACTGGTACTAATATCTTTTCCTCCCTATTATCACCCCCAGGGAGCTCACGTAAGCGATTTGATTCCGATTCCCTGGGTTCATTTGTTTTTTAGCGAACAAGCCTTGTGCCAGGCTTATCTTGCCTTAAGCACTACTCGTAAAGATGGTTTTAATCGCAGAAAGCTCAAATGCTCTTATTCAAACCATCAATGGGAGCTGGGGTACATCAACCATATGACCATTCGCAAAGCGGAATGCATATTAAAACAGGTTGATTTTCAGTTGAAATACCTTAAATTGATACCATTGCGAAAAATGATGACTCCTTTAGTTAAACATAAACTGCTAAGAGAGTTTTTTACGCACTCTGTTGCTATCGTATTAAAGAAGGGGGAAAAAGAAGATGAATCGTAAAGAAAGGGAAAAGTTGGATTTAGCTACGGGCAAAATCCGCTTAAGTGAAAAAGAGATTAAACGCCGAGAAGAAAAAGAGGCTCAACAGCGAAAAGCAAAGAAAGACCGTATCTTAATTGGCTTATCTTCTCTACTGGCTTTAGCTTTGCTGATTTCAGGCATTGTCTGGTTTCATGCAAGGCAGCAGAGTATCGCCAAGGAAAATGAAGGTTTTCCTTCCCAGGTGCCTATGCCTACAGCAAAAGAGATCAACGAAATGGAAAACGAGCTCATCGTATTAGAAACATCCCTGGGAGACATTAAAATAGAGCTTAATCCTATGGCTGCACCTCGTACCAGCAGGCATATCCGTCAATTGGTCAAGGAAGGATTTTATGATGGAGTGCTCTTCCACCGGGTAATTAGCGATTTTATGATCCAAACAGGAGGAGAAACCCAGGAGAAACCTGTTGATCCTGGCTTCCAGTTTAGGGATGAAATCAACCCTCTTGCTCCCGGGATTGACCTGCCGGACGAAATGATCAGGGAAAACGAAGCTAATGGATACAATTATAACTTTTCATTACCTTCTATCGCATTGGATTATGGAGTGCTGGCTATGGCCAATGCTGGCGCAAACACTAATAGCTCCCAGTTTTTTATCATTACCAAAAAAGATGGTACCGACTGGCTTAACGGTTTACATACAGGTTTTGGTAAAGTAGTGGAAGGAATGGAAGTGGCTGAGCAAATACAGAAAGTTGCCACTGGAGAAAATGACCGACCTATTGATCCAGTAATTATCCAAAAAGCATATATTGTCCCCAAACAGGGATAAGCTTTTTTGATTTGGTTATTGACAAGGAGGATGAATGAACGATAAGCCAGACAATGAGCAAGAGCTTCAACAATGGACATTGCGATGGGAAAGCAACAAAGAGGATCAGGCTCTGGCTGAAGCTATTTTTCAGCGATATCGCTATCATCCTCCAGCTCAGCAGATATTGGGAGAAATGAGTCAGTATCTGCTTAAAAAGGAAGCATTGGCTCCAGCTTTGCTCTATGAAGTTTTTTTATGGTTTCATGAACGGAAAGAAACCCATCAATTGAAACAACTGGCGGATCGATGGAAAAAAACCGAATTGACTGAAGAAAAAGATTATGAGAGCTATATCCAATACTTAAGGGATACAGGGGATTTTGTTCAGGCACTGCAAATTCTGGAAGAAACGATGAACCGTTTTTCAGCCCAGGACAGGTTTTTTTTATTGCATCTTGAACTCTTGATTGATAGCCAGCAATTCCAAAAGGCTTTGTCTTTACTGAGTGTCCAAAAGTGCAAAGAATTAAAAGATCCCGAATGTTATCTCATCAGGGCCAAATTGTTGTTTCAGGATTCTTCTCCAGCTCCATCAATTCGAGATGAAATTGAATATCTCTGCCTTGAAGCATTAAGGCTTGATACCCAAAAGGTTGATGCTTTCTTTCTTCTTCTTTATTTATATACTTTTGTTTTCAAGCTTTCATCCAAGATTAATTTTCTTTTTAAACTTGCCCAATCCTACCATATACAGGATTTGAGCCTTTTCAGGGAGATCCTTTCTGCATTGTTGATAGTTAATGAAGTTAATGATGCTGAAGAAATATATACTGTTCTTCGAGAGCTTCTTCCAACAAAAGATCTGCCCGTTATGGATTTAGTGCTGCTTCTTCACCTTAAGCTGAACAATATTGGTCTGGCTCGACAATTGTGGAAAGAATATCGTTTAAGAGGTGCTACTGATCATCCGCAACTATATATAATTATGGGTCAAATTTGCGAAATCCTGCTTCAACAAAACCGATTATGGCAGAATACGCTTTCTCCAAAAACAGAAGATTCTGTCTGGGCAAAGGCACTAACCATACCAAGCGATGGAATGGAAAACCTCCTTCAAACCATTTTGTTGTATTCTTATGACTGCTTAATGGAACTTGAGCCTGATAGCCCTGAATTTTACTACCTTAAAGGATTATGTCTTGCGGATAGGGATCCCAAAAATGCCAGTTTGCTGTTTCGAAAGACCCTGGATCTTTCTCCTGATTATACCATGGCGCATTTTGAACTTGCCCAGCTATATCAAGCCAACCATGAGTACCTGAAAGCATACGAATCCTACCGAAAAATTCTTCAATCCAACTATACGGATATTGACTTGTTTATGGAAACCTATATGCAGCTTTCAGAAATCAGTATCAAATTTGGATGGATTGAAGAGGCAGAAAGATATCTTGATCTGGCAAAACAGATGTCTCCCATGGATTACCGTGTTCATCTTTCCCTGGGCAAAATATATTTAAAAGAATCCAAAATCATCGGGTCAGAAGTTGCTCTTGATAAAGCAGAATACCATTTACAACAAGTCATTGATCTAGTGGGACAACAGGGTGAAGCCATGTATTTTCTTGGACAGGCTGCATATGCTAAAAGGCAATTCTTGCCTGCAATCAAATACTATTCAGATGCTGTTTCTTCGGGTCTTCTCAATGAACGTGGCGAAGCATTTGCCACTGAAGAAAATTGTTTCTTATGGATTAGTCGTTCTTATTATCAGTTGTATAAAGATATGTTGTTTTCTTCTCGGGATTATTTAATGGAAGCTATTGTTTTTGCTGAAAAAATGAAAGTGGATCAAAATTCCAATCTGCTTTTGCTGGAATATATCCTTGAACTGTATGAAATGGCAAATATGAAGGAGCAGGCCAATAAAGTCAATGCCATTATCGTGCAGCTAAAATCAAAAAAACAGGCACCCATTTTTGAAAATGCAGATCAAATGCCAGGTATTATAAAGATTCTTACAGTTTTTTCTCCTATATCTGATGAAGACCAGGAACAGGAAAAAGCTATTTTCTCCAAAGGACATATAGGAGAAATCCAATCCATTCTAATTCCTGGAGAAGGGCAAATAAAAATTACTGGCAATGTGTCGGAAAGTTTTACAAATGCAGTAAAAGTCGCTTTTGGTTTTGCCAGGCATTTTTTGTTCAGCATGAATATGAGTGATGCTTTGAACCAGCAAGACCTGCTGATCGATTTTCCAGGCTGGTACCCTCGCTATGATGGAACTTCTGCTGGCAGCAGCATTGCTATTTCGATTTTATCAGCCTTCCTGAAAAAAGCTGTTCCTCGAAATGTTACTATTACTGGAGAAATTACTCTTTTGGGAGATGTGCTACCTGTGGCAGGAATCAAAGAAAAAATTGAAGCAACCATGGAGAAACAAATTGATATAGTGTTTATTCCCAAAGATAATCGTTGGGATTATCTGGATATGGTATTAAAGGGAGGGTCTTCGCTCAAATTCCCTGAAGTAATTGCCGTATCCAATGTTAAAGATATAGTGAAGGATCTTTTTAAAATATCTATCAAAACGTGAGAAAAATAAAAAACCCCGGAGAGCCCATGCTCTCCGGGGTTTTTTATTGCAATTACTTGGAAGAGACAGCTTCTTTGAAAGCTTTTCCAGGTCGGAATACCGGTACTCTTTTTGCAGGAATTGTCATTTTCTTGCGAGTCTTGGGATTGACTCCAGTACGGGCAGCTCTGGTACGAGCTTCGAAATTGCCAAATCCAATGATGGCTACTTTTTCTTCTTTTTTTACCGTGTGCTTCACGGTATCAAAGAAAGAATTAAGTACCATTTCGACTTCCTTCTGGGAAGTCTTTGCTTTTTTCGCAACTTCTTTAATTAAATCAGTCTTGGTCATATTAAATCCCTCCTTTTAACTAGGTTTCTCTCATTATTACAACATTTTTTTAACAATTCAATACCTGAAGGCATGTTTTTTCGTATTTTTTTAAAAAAAAGTAGAAAAAAAGCACATTTTTTTTAATAAAATCAGTTTTGAGTTACAATTATAAGCATGAAAAAAATACTATTAATCCTCATTATTGCGTTATTTTTTGGTGTTCAATGGAAGTATGCCTCACAAATTCAGTTTTTTACGCTCCATGATCGAGGCCAACGAAAAATGATTGCAGCTCTTCAGGAAAACTACAAAGTATTATCTGGAAATATTGATGAACACTTAAAGTTTAGGCATAGTGCCATATACAGGATAAGGGTCATTGGCGATCGGGAATGCTATGTAGTTTTTGTCCAGGAGGTCCAAAAAAAACAGGAATTAATTCAGCTTTATGATGCTGCCAACAGTGAATTGCTCTATTCTTCAAAGCTCCTGCCCTATCGTATTGATGATACCGATGCAACCATGTTT
>CAZMFK010000083.1:0-6746 GCA_964565545.1 uncultured Caldisericota bacterium
CAACAGTTGTTGGGGTTTTGATTGAAGTTCCAGTTATGCTCATGCTGGTGGGAATATGCAAAAAAACCCAGCATTGGTTTCATCCTGTTGCCAAGCTTAAGAATTCGACTGTTCCAGCATAAGCTGATCTAATATCATTTCCGCAATATCAAATTGAAAAGGATCAGAGCCCACGTAGTTGAATCGAATTTTCCCATTCTGATCAAGAATATAATAAACGGGAAATGAAGTGATCTGATATTGTTTTTTAACACTCAAGTCAGTATCAATCAAAATAGGATAGGAAATCTGGATCTTTGGGTGGATGTTTTCAATTTGATGACGAAACAAATCCATATCCGTATCCAGAGCTATGGAAAATACGCTTATTCCTTTTGAGGAATACTTTTGGTTTAGTTTTTCCAGTTGGTTGAGTTGAGAAATCACCAGCTCTTCATTTAACCAGCTTGCCCAAAACAGTATGAGGACTGATTTGTTTTCTTCCTTTTGAACTTGATCTTTTAAACTGATCCAGTCTTTTGAAAGATTTTGGTCCTGAAAAGAGTATTGAGGAAGAATCCAATTTTCTGCAGTTTGTGACTGGCTCAATGGCATCAGTTTATATGAACGGCTTAGTTCGCCTGACTTGACAATTTCCTGCATGGACGATTTTTGTTGGGGACTCAGCCAGGAACCTTGCAGGTATAATGCCAGCCATAGCGTAAGCACTAAAGCTAGCAAGAGACTTAAGCCACTGATAAATAGTATTTTGCTTTTTTTCATAACTATTTCCTTATTTTATCAAAAATGCATTGCAGAATATTTTATCAGAAAAACAGGCATAGAAATAAAAAAATATTCAGAAAAAAGAAAAACCGGCAGGGAGAAGAAGTTTGTCTCTTCTCCCTGCCGGTTTTGCAGGTGGCAGATGCCTCCGAGCACTAACGGATGGCATCAAAAAAGGGAGTGGTCAGGATGGGATCGAGCATATTGTTGTCATACTGCTGTCCTTTTTTGATATCGCAATTACAGAGATTCAGCATCTGTACCTGAACGGACTTAAGAAGGGAGTACCGTCCGTTGCTTTCGCGTCGCATTTTCTTTCGAGACATTTTTTAACCTCCATAAATAAAATTTATATCTTACAAATAATAATTTATATAAAAATTAATAAATGTCAAATAAAAATTAAAAAAATTTATAAAAATAATAAAAAAATTAAATAATATTCATCAAAACTGCTAACAAAAAACTCTATAAAATCAATACTGATGGGTACAGAAAAAAGATTGAGCTATTCCTTTGTTTTGTGATATATTAAAATGAACAGGTGAATTATGATTATCATTTTAAGTGAACGCTGGCCAATAAAAATGTGGGTAAAAGAGATAGAAGATGGAGCATTGGCGCAAGCAAGAAATTTGGCCAATCTACCTTTTGTTCATGGTTGGGTGGCTATTATGCCCGATGCGCATCAGGGATTTGGAATGCCCATTGGTGGAGTAGTTGCCCTGAAAGATCATATCATTCCCAATGCCGTGGGAGTAGATATCGGTTGTGGAGTTTGCGCAGTAAAAACTACGCTCCAGGGCATTGAAATGCCTATGCTAAAATCAATTTTGGCCACCATATACCGGGAGATCCCCCGAGGATTTTCTCATCATAAAGTTAGGCAGGATGAAAAGCTCATGCCTTCCATCAAAGATTTCAAGCAATATAAAGTAGTGAAAGACGAGTACGAATCAGCGCTATATCAATTAGGAACTCTGGGAGGTGGTAATCACTTTATTGAAATCCAGAAAGGAAGCGATGAGCATATCTGGATTATGATCCACTCAGGCTCACGCAATTTTGGTAAAAAAGTAGCAGATTACTATAATAAGTTAGCTATCAAAATGCATCATCACCCTGAAATACCCCATTCCTGGCAATTAGCGCCCCTAGCTCTCAACTCAAGTGAAGGTCAGGCCTATCTTGGCGAAATGACATACTGCGTTGACTTTGCCTACCAAAATCGAAGATTAATGCTTGAACGGGTGAAGCACATATTTTCTTCTTTTCTGACCTGCTCATTCCACCCGATGATTAATATTGCCCATAATTATGCCAGCTCTGAAACCTTCAATGGTATCCGAGTCATGGTGCATCGTAAGGGCGCTACCCAGGCACGTTTGGGTGAAATAGGCATTGTTCCGGGTTCGATGGGTACTGCTAGTTACATCGTGGAAGGCCTGGGCAATTCGGAAAGCTTTAATTCCTGTTCTCACGGAGCTGGAAGAAAAATGGGTCGAAAAGAAGCCATCCGTTCACTCAATCTGAAGATCGAACAAGCAAAAATGAAGCATATTTTAGGTAGACCAAGCACGCAAGAGGAGCTGGAAGAAGCTCCCGGAGCTTATAAAGACATCGACGAAGTGATGGAATGCCAAAAAGATCTGGTTAGGAGCCTGATTCGCCTTGAGCCTTTGGCAGTAGTCAAAGGCTAAATAAAAGGCATTTTAATAATGGGAGGTCAATTATGAAAAAGCGCTTCTCGAAAACAGTGTCGCTGATTCTTGTCCTTTGCGCAATGAGTTTCATATTTCCTGTATTTGCTGGCTCTGAGGACGTTCTGATCACAAAAAAAATGACTATTGGTAATGACAAAATATATGTGCTCCAACAGGAAACTTCCCAGATTGAAGTATTTGATTTTAACGCTCACAAGATACAAACGATAAGTATTGAAAAACCTGATAAATTTAGGCATAGAATACCTTCAGACCTAGCTTTTTACAAACAACAGTTTTACCTAAGCTATTATCTTGAGTCGGAGATCACTGTCCATGATATCCAAGGCAAACTCCTGCAAACTTTTGAGCTGCAGATGAAACATCACGAAGGTGCTACCAGCCTGCTTTTTAATGAAACAAACCTATTTGTTGGGACCTCAGGCTATGTTATGGTTTTTGATGAAGCTCTGCAATTATTGAACCTTATTCCTCTTCCTGTGGGCATATCAGGACTCAGCGGTTTGGTTACTGATCTGGCCTACTGTAGCGACACCTTGTTTGTGCTTGACAGCACCCATCAGGAAATCCACGTGTTTCGTGTCGGGGATATGGAAAACACTTTTTCCTATTATGATACTCTGGGTGGATATGGGATTGAAGCCGGGCGCTTCATGAATTTAAAGGGCATTTCAGCCCATGGAAAAATCTATACTGCAGAATATTTTCGTGATAGTTTTCAAGAAATCAATCTTCTCAGTCGAGATTATGTGTTGCATAAGATTGGTCAGGGAGTTCCTTTTGCATCGGACATCCTGATTGTTCAAAACAGGATTTTTTTGTGTAGTGCTGCATCTGAAAAGCTTTATTCCTTTCCCCTTTATTCAAAGCAAAACTATCCTGATGCTTTGGTGTCAGGCAAATTTATTGATTTTGGCACAGTGCCTCTTACGCCAAGCGATATTCATTATTTTTCTATTCTAAGCTCCAGCGGTTTTCCTGTTGAAGGAAGCATAGAAGTGGATCATCCAGTTTTTAAGGTTCATCCTTCCAGCTTTACCGGCATACAGACCCAAGTTTCAGTGATGCTTGATCCTGCAGAGCTCAAAACTGGAAGCGATTATAAGGGAAAGCTGACGGTAAAATTTACGAATAACAAAGAGCATACCATATCCTTGAAGGCGCATGTCGGCCAGGAAAAAGACTTTCAGATCATACTTCCAGCATGCCCCCTGCTTTCTTCTGATTCAGATCCTCTGCTCATCAGGATTGATCCTCAGAATAATCTTGAGGACGATTTTGTTGTTGTGCTGACTACTGCTCAGTTGCCTTTCAAGTTGGTAAAAAAAGATGCCCTGCTATGGCAAATCGAACCGATAGGAGATCCCCCTCCCGCTTTTTACCCTTTGAATTTTCAGGTACGATCTTCGGCCATCCGCACCGTCAAGCAGGATGAAATGACTTTGTTATATCGTAAGTCTAAAGGATCTTTGCCTGGTTCTGTTTTAGGGGAGTATTTTGCTGCAGACTGGTGTCGATTCTGTCCCTCAGGACACAAAGCGCTCCTGGAGCTTCGGGATAGGTACTCAACTAATGAGTTGAATTTTGTAACCTACTACAACGATTGCCTCGAAGATACTCCGGTCCGGCTTTGTTTTCCTGGAGCAGAAAGCCGTATGCGCTGGTATGTACCTACAGGGACACATGTTTCAATGTTTTTTAATGGCGATTACCCCATCCATGGGGGCATAAATGCTCCTGACGCTACGATGACTGACACTTACCAGGAAAGGATCCAGACTCTGCTTGTGCAACCTCGATTGATTTCATTGACGGGTACTGTAAAAATCCATTCTTCTTTTAATGATGATGATACTTTGCATATTGGAGCCAGCATTATTAAAACTACTGATATTAAGCATCACGATTTACGACTTATTGCTCTTATAGCTGAAAATAACATAACCTGGTCAGTTGCAACCGGGCAAACCGAGCACAACTTTGTAGCTCGAAAGTTCCTGGATTATGTTAATCCCGAAATAGATCCTGCATATGGGAAAAAGATACTCGATAACGACAACAAACGCTTTGATGTTCAACTTTTTACCAAGCTTGACCCCCTTATTAAGCGAGAAAATGCATATGTCATACTGATGGTTCAGGACCGTCAGACTCGGGAGATATACCAGAGTCACTACCTTTCCCTGGAACCATTTAAAGAGGTGAATCAAATATCTATAAGAGGGGAAAAGGAAGTTTTTCATTTGAATAAAAAAGAAGATAATCTTTTAACCTTCTACATTCAAAACCAGGGAAACGTGATTGAGCAAGGGATGTTCAAACTCGATTCCACTTTGGCTTTTCCAGAAAAAGCCAGCATCATCATTGGCACAAACACTTATGATGCAGATTCTCAACTTATGTTTGACTTAAATCCAATGGAAACTCTCAGTTTTAAGCTATTCCTGCCTGCCGGGCAGGACTATCCAAAAAAATCCTTTTTAAAAATTAAGGTTTATTCCAATCAAATTTACAATCTTGAAACCTATTTATATTCATCCAACAATTCCTTGCCCCGATACCAGGTGCTTTTCCCTCCGCTCTCTCCCAACAATGCAAGTGAATCTTTCCAGAGCTTTTTAAGTTCGATTCCATTTTGGATTAAAACTGAGCCGGAAACAGTAATATTGGGTATGGAAGAAAAAAAAGCAAACGCTGAAGGCAATCTGTTTTTTTACAAGAATCTTTTCCCAGGATTGAATTCTATACGGTTAACTCTCATATATCCTGACCAAAGCCTGGAGATTATCAATGTTCCGGTATTCAGAAATTTACAGCTCCTTTTAACTATTGGCTCCAGGGAAGCCCTTTTTAATGGAAAATCCTTCCCAATGGATGCTCCACCTTATATTTCCCAGGGACGAACGATGGTGCCCCTGCGCTTTATCAGTGAAGCCTTCAATGCGCATATCAGTTATGACTCCAGGACAAAAAGCATCAGCATAGGGTTTAAAGAGAAAACAGTATCATTGCAAATTAATAATAAAAGGGCCCTGATCAATAATGAATCCGTTGAGCTGGATGTTCCACCTGAAATCAAGTCAGGAAGGACCTTTGTGCCCTTGCGTTTTATAGCAGAGCTTTTCGATACCCAGGTTGAATGGGACAATGCCACTCGTCAGATCAGGATTAGTACCAATGGCGATTAATTGATATACTTTCCCATTTCCTGTGATAAGATTTGTAAATCCAACAGATCCACTTTTAAATCCTGGTTGAAATCACAGTCTTCGTTAAAGTTTTCGTCCCCCTTGCGACTGCCATAAGCATTGGTAAATATCGCAAAATCCAGGCGATCGACTATTTTATCTCCATTTAAGTCAGCGAGAAGGTAGTCCCGACTTACAATTCTTAGGTTGGGCATTAAAGCTTTAACGCGAATTTCACGATTATCGCTCAACCTAATTTTGAATCCCTGGCTCTGAAAACTTGCTCGTCCTGTTTTGATAGTTCTAAAAAATACTTTCAGTATCACCTGTTCTTTAAATTCTTCGATGGGCATATCGGGGCATTGGATCATAACTTTGAGCAATCCTTCATTGTCATCTACCTGAGTTCTAAGTGAAACTCCGGCATCTTCTCTTGCAAAAAAACCTGCCAGAGCAGTTCGACGGTAACTAAATCTTTCTGCATCATAGTGAAGTTCAAACTCAATGGATTGAATAGGAGCAGAAAAAAACTTATTTTTTTTCAACTCTCCCAGGGTTAAGTTTAAAGGCAATTCCTGGCGTTCTCCAATAATCTTGAATGTTGAAAAAAGAACTGATACAGGCGAAGGTATGGATGATTGTGTTACTTGAAAGGGCTTTCGGTAGTAGTCATAAGGTTTGTTCACCCACTGATTATCTTTATATTCTCGAATAGTTGTGCTGAATTGAATGAAAAACCTGCCTGAAGGAAGAAAATAATTTTGGTTGGAATCTTTTCCATTCCAGTAATAGGTATATTCTCCTGGCATAAGGTCTTTGATCAAATCAAGCTTTGTCCAAACTTCGCCTTCTTCGTCAACAACTGATATAGTGGTTGAGCCATAATTGAACCCGTTGTAATAAATATTTCCCTCATAATGGATGGACCATAGCAAGCCAGCATTGAATGAAAAAGAAATCTTTAAGGATGACTCTTCTTCAGGTAAGTCATCGGACTGGTGAATACTGTCTGAAGACAGCCGAATATTGCTGATCACATCTTCCACGGTATCTGCCGCATCCTTGTAGC
>CAZMFK010000084.1:0-6714 GCA_964565545.1 uncultured Caldisericota bacterium
AGCTTCTTTGCTTCGCTGTCTTGAAACCTGAACCAGTATTCAACTACTTTTCAAAATAAAGCCTTTCTGCAAGGTATTATAAAAAAAGCTTTATTGAACGCAAACGAAAAGAAACCACAGTTTTTTGAGAAAAGTACCTCTACTATGGTTTTTTTATGAATAGGATTGGGAATTACTTTTCATTAATGTGAAAAATAATTCCCAGTTATTTAATTTAATTATCAATAGTGTTTATATAAGTTACAGAATATTTTTTTATTAAACTATAGACTGTTTTTCTACTTACGCCAAGGAATTTTGAGGTAAGGGTTATATTTCCGGAAGCTTTTGATAATGCTTTTATTAAAGTTTTTTTTTCAAGCTCTTTTAAATTTAGCGAACTACTTTTAGTATCTACTATTAAACACTGAAGAACTAATTCTTCGGAAGGAATATTAAGTTTGGAAGATAATTCATTTAGTAATTGTTGTTTCAATTCCTCTCGAATTAAAGTAAAATCAATATGCATCATGAAACCTGCGGAAAATTTTATTAAGATTTACCATTTAAGGTAATTGTAACGAATATGAGGTAAAAAATGCAAGAGATATGGAAAAAAGTTTTAGAACAGCTCCGATCACAGTTATCCAAACCAACTTACGAGATGTGGTTTAAGCATACTCGTATTAGTTCATGGGATGATCATAAAATTATTGTGAGTGTTCCATCGGAGTTTACTAAAGATTGGCTTCAAACTAGATATTCTTCATTAATTACTTCAGCTCTAAATTCTGTAACCCAGCAACCATTAGAGATTTTTTATGTAGTGGAAGAAAGTATTGAATCTAACAAAAAGAAACTTCAACAGGAATTAATAGAGCCAATTCATCAATATAAAGAGCTTTTTTATTCCTTACAGCTTAATGAGCGATACACTTTTGATAATTTTGTTATCGGAGAAAGTAACCGTTTAGCTTTTGCAGCATGTAAATCTATTGCTGAATCCCCAGGAAGCACATATAATCCATTATTTCTGTACGGTGGAGTTGGTTTGGGTAAGACTCATTTACTCCAGGGGGTGGCTCATTGCGCTATGAAAAATGGATGTAAAAAAATAATTTATACTACTTCAGAAAAATTTACTAATGAAGTGATATTTTCTATTCAAGAACGTAAAATGAGAGAATTTCATGAGTTTTACCGATCCGTTGATTTTTTAATTATTGACGATATACAGTTTTTAGCTGGAAAAGAAAGAACACAAGAAGAATTTTTCCATACTTTTAATACCCTTTATGATGCAAAAAAACAAATCGCTTTATCTTCTGATCGACCTCCCAAAGATCTTTCAGATATAGCCGAAAGGCTTAAAACGAGATTCCAGATGGGTCTTATGGTTGATGTTCAGGCTCCGGATTACGAAACCCGGGTAGCTATATTGCGAAAAAAAGCTAGTATAGAAGAGCTTGATGTAATGGATGAAGTATTAGACTATATCGCTAATCAACCCTTTACTAATATTCGGGAGTTGGAGGGTACGCTTATTCGATTATTAGCTTATGCTTCCCTGAACAATATTGAAATTACACCAGAACTAGCAAAAGAAGTATTAAAAGATGTAGTACCTTTGTGTAATCGAGTAGTTACAGCAGAAGAGATTAAAGATACAGTAGCAAACTACTTCAATATTTCTCCACAAGATATGGAAACAAAAAAAAGGTCCCAGGACATATCAACTCCAAGACAAATTGCTATTTACCTTATCCGTACTTTAACAGACTACTCTTTACCTATGATTGGTCGTTTTTTTGGAGGAAGAGATCATTCAACTATTATCCATTCCTTTGAGAAAATAAAAAAAGAACTTGAAACATCAGAGCCATTAAAAGCTGTTGTAAATGAAATTACTAACAAATTAAAATATAAATAGATTTCTTGTTCTACTATATATTAAATATTAAATGATAGTAATATTAACTCAGTTGAATTTGTTAATAAACTCTGAAATTAACGATGCTTCCTTAAAATAGAGCTCAATCTTTTTTCCTTTTATTTTCACCAGGGTGTTGAAAACACTACTTAGTTTTGTTTCGTATAATTTTATATCTTTTTTAGAAAAAAGAGCTTCAGATGACTTAATTTTTCTAGGTTGTTGAAGTTGTTGAACATGGTTGCTTAGCTGTTTTACTGACCATCCATTAGTGATAACATTTTGAAGGGCTTTATTTCGATTTCCCAAATCAGGAATTTGAAGTAATAATCTACCGTGTCCTTCTGAGATATGTTGTGTTTTTAATGCCTGAATTGAATTTTCGTCAAGACTAAGTAAACGTAAAGTATTAGTAATATAAACCCTACTTTTACCTAAACTTTTTGCGATTTGTTCATGGGTTAATTTAAAACTCTTTATCATCTGTTGAATACTATGAGCCAATTCCACAGGATTTAAGTCCAACCGTTGTATATTTTCAACAACTGTTAATTCAGCAGCTTTTTGATCTGAAATATCCAGAATATAAACAGGTGCGGTAGGTTTTTTTAAATACTGTAAAGCACTTAAGCGGCGATGACCTGCAATTAACTCGTAATAATGCTCTTTTTTGCGGACCACTAAAGGTTCAATAATTCCATTTTCTTTGATTGAATCAATAAGCTCAGATAACGATTCTTTTGAAATTGTCAATCGAGGTTGGTAAGGGGATTCTTTTAATTGCTCAAGCTGAACTTCAACGAGAGGAGAGGTTGAAGCATAATCCTCAATTAAGGCATCTAAACCTTTTCCGAGGCCAAATTTTTTATTCATTAGATAGAATCTCCTCTGCTAATAATCTGTATGCTTCAGCACCTTTGCAGGATGGATCATAGGAAAGAATTGGTTTTCCGTAAGATGGAGCTTCACTTAGTCTAACATTTCTTGGTATTATAGTATTAAAAACTTGTTTATTAAAATAATTAATAACTTCACTACAGACCTGTTGGGATAAAGAAGTATGAGAATCGTACATAGTTAGTAGTATGCCTTCAATTTTTAAGTCATTATTATAACGGCGTTGAACAAGTGTGAGCGTATTTAGAAGGGAAGTTAAACCTTCAAGAGCATAATATTCGCACTGTAAAGGAATAATCACGGAATTCGAAGCGGATAAAGCGTTAATAGTAATTATTCCTAATGATGGTGGACAATCTAAAAAAATATAATCATATTGGTGATGGATTAAAGAAAGGGCATTTTTAAGCTGATATTCTCTTTGTTCAATAGTAACAAGTTCAACTTCAGCACCAGCTAAAGCCAAAGTTGATGGGAGAATCCACAGGTTTTCAATTTTAGTAGGAAGAATGGCTTTTTCTGGGGAAATTTGTCCGATCAGCACATGATACGAACAAAAATTTAGCGCAGAGCGTTTAAGTCCAAATCCTGTTGAAGCATTACCCTGAGTGTCCAGATCCACAATTAATATTTTTTTCTTTTTTTTTGCAAGATAAGAAGAAAGATTGATGGCAGTGGTTGTTTTACCTACTCCACCTTTTTGGTTTGTAATAGAAATAATTTTCGCCAAAACATTAAACCCCTTTGCTGAAAATTGGTGGAGGTGACGGGAATCGAACCCGTGTCCAAAATACCATTTTGTTGCATGGGATTACAAGCTTTGCCGAAGGAATAAATTTGTGTTCAAGCTTCGGCGACTTTTTACACAAATTGTTCCAAAGTTATTTTTAGTAACAGGAAAACCTTTGGAATATTTTTCTGCACTACCTTTCAAAGTGTTGGATCTTGAACCCCTGAAAGGGAGAGTTCAAGACCCGTAACGGTTAAGCTACCGCTACTTGGTAATTTACATTGGCGTTTATTTTGTTAACGAATGATTAACGAGGCCGATCGTCATCCTCGGCTTGCCATAACAACCCAATAGTATCTGTCGAAACCAAATACACCCCCATTTTCAAAGTACTAATACCTTTTTAATTATACACGGAATGTTAAAAAAAATTGTAAATTTAATTGATTTTGGGAATTAACCAGCAACAAGGCACTCAATAAGCTTTACTTTATGCATTTGGTAGGCAAGCAATAATGCATTTTGAATAGCTAAAGCATCCGAGCTTCCATGGCAGATGATGGAAATACCTTTTACTCCTAATAGAGGGGCTCCACCATAGGTTCTGTAGTCAAGGATACTTTTAATATGTTTTAGAGAAGAACGAAGCATAAGGGCAGCAATTTTATTTTTTATTGAGCTCATCAATTCTTTTTTTAGCATTCCAATAAGGGTATTTGCTACGCCTTCAATGGTTTTCAACGCAATGTTTCCTGTGAAACCATCACATATGATCACATCGCATAAGCCCTGCATCATTTCCCTGCCTTCAATAAAGCCATAGAAACCAGGAAAAGTTTTCAACAACTGAAATACTTCTTTAGTTAGTTTGCTTCCTTTTTCTTCTTCTGTTCCATTATTTAATAAACCAATTAGAGGAGAAGGCTTTTGGTAAATTTTCTGAGAAAAAATCTTTCCCATTTCTGCATAATCCAATAAATGCTTTGCTTTAACATCCGTGTTAGCACCTGCATCTAGCAAAACAAAGGAACCATTAGCAGAAGGTACGGTGGTAGCAATAGCAGGACGCTCAACAGAAGCAATTCTGCCTAATTGAAACAAAGATGCAGCCATTTGTGCACCAGTATTGCCTGCACTTACCACAGCCTGAGCTTCATTGATTTTAACTAACCCAACAGACAGGGCTAAAGAAGAATTCTTTTTTTGTTTTAAGATTAAGGAGGGACTATCTCCCATTCCCATTAATTCTTCGGTATGGTGATAGCTTATTCGGCTTAACAAAGGGGCAGGCCAACAAGATAATGCAGGTTGAATTTGAGAGCGATTTCCAACTAAAATTACATTGAGATACTTTTGACTTTTGAGCGCGAGCAATACTCCCCTAATTCTTTCTTCCTGGGGAAGGTCGCCTCCATGAACATCAAGCGCAATCTTAATCAAGCAGTTTTTTTGCTTTCCTTTTCTTTAAAAATGAGAATCTTCTCTTCATTATAATAACCACAATACTTACAAACATGATGAGAAGGTATCAGTTTTTGGCAGTTAGAACAACGAGTAAGGGTAAGAGGATTAATGCGCATTTGAGCATTTCGGTTTCTTTGTCTGCGTAAAGTTCTTTTTTTCTTCGGTACAGCCATAACAATCTCCTTAGAATAATTAATACTTATTTTACAAAAGAAATAGTATAATTCACCATTGAAATTAATCAAACTTTTTTTCGGGTGGAAAGTAAAAGAAACGCACCATTCATAGGGTGGAGCCATTTCCCTTGAATTTCTTTAAAGTTTATCTTCCATGATAGTGTTTTCTGGTCTCCGGGAGTAATATAAATTCCGCTTTCCAATGAAACTGATTTGAATAAATGGCTCTTTTGGACCAAATGCTTTAGTTCTGAAGGAATAAATAAATTGGCCTTGCGGTAAATACTTGAAGAATTGGATTGCGACAACACCCATTTCATCCAAGATGATTCGCGGTTTAATACTCCCAAAACCATTTGTCCCTGAGGTTTTAAAACCCGACCAAATTCACGAATCGCTTTGATCGGATCTATACAAAATTCCAATGCAGTTATGCATATAAGCAAATCGAAGATATTGTTTTGAAAAGGCAAATGATGCAAATCACCTTGAAAGTATTGAATAACAGGAGTAATCGAAGTAGATTTTTGCAATGCCATCTCAAGCATTTTTTCAGATTGATCGATTCCAATGACATATGCTCCTTTTCGTGCTAACCGAATGCTGTATAAGCCTGTTCCACAACCAGCATCAAGAGCTAATCTGCCTTTTACCGGATCAAGGTGTTTATAAACCATTTTTTCTTCAATTCTATCTACTAATTTTCCCAATGGAGCTTTGTACCAATCATCATATTGGCAAGCCAAACTATCAAATAAAGCCATTTTGCCATACTCCTTTATTTGCTTGAGTAATTTTACCAAAAACTAAAAAAAAAGTTAGTTTGTGCTCTCTTTGCTATATGGTATGCTTATAATATTCTAATGAAAAAATAATCTTTAAGGAGTGGATGCTGATGGATGATCAGTACAAAACACATGGTGTGGACTCTCATGAAGAGGATATTGCTATGAAAAAATTACTCCATTGGATAGATCCGACTTTCAATTTCCGAACAGGTCTTGGCAAAAACCTTTTGCCAATAGGTTTTTTTGCAAATGTCATTGATTTGGGAAATGGTACTGGAATTGCTATCTCAATGGATGGAGTAGGTACCAAACTATTAATAGCTGAATTGTTGCAGCAATATGATACTATTGGGATTGACTGTATTGCAATGAATGTGAATGATTTGCTTTGTGTTGGAGCTGAGCCTGTTAGCTTTGTAGATTATATTGCAGTCAGCAAAATTAACGAAAAGCAGATTGAAGGAATAGCTAAAGGACTTTATGAAGGGTCAAAACTAGCAAATGTCAATATTCCAGGTGGAGAATTGGCTCAGGTTAGAGAATTATTGCACCCAGGAGAAAAAAGTATTGATTTAATTGGCACTGCCATTGGAATTGTTGAAAATAATAAAATTATTACAGGAAAAAACCTTCAGAAAGATGATGTAATAATTGGCTTGCACAGTAGCGGAATTCATAGCAACGGACTTACTCTTGCGAGAAAGTTATTACTTGATCCTGTGAATCCCTCTATTGAATTATTAACAGAGT
>CAZMFK010000085.1:0-6705 GCA_964565545.1 uncultured Caldisericota bacterium
CGGTTTATCAATTCCAAATCGCCAACGTCATCGTCCAGAATACCCAGCTTGTTTTTCATCATCCTTAGGTAGCTGTCATGAAATAAGGTTGGGAAAGGCTCCAGAGCGGAATAAGCCAGATCAATAGCCTGAGCTTCGTCTTCATGAATAAGTGGGAGCAGGGCTTCAGCAAAACGGTACATGTTCCATTGGAGGATGGAGGCCTGGTTGGCATAGGCATAGCGATGGTGAGTGTCAATAGCACTGAATGCAGTGTCTGGATGGTAATGATTCATAAATGAGCAGGGACCATAGTCGAAGGATTCTCCGCTGATGCTGGTATTGTCAGTGTTCATTACGCCATGGATAAAGCCAACTCGAAGCCAGTGGATGATGAGCTGGATTTGCTTCTTCATCACTTCTTCCAGCAAAGTTAAGGGAGGATTGGGGGAATGCATGGACGCGGGATAAAGACGCTGGATGGTGTAGTTCGTTAGAGCTTGGAGCGTTTCTTTGCCTTGAAAATGAGTGGCATATTGAAAGGTGCCAATGCGAAGGTGGCTTTTCATCATGCGGGTCAGGATGGCTCCTTTTTCCGATTTTTGTCTATATACAGGTTCCCCAGTGCTTACGACTGCCAGACTACGCGAACTGGGTATTCCCAGGTGATAAAGGGCTTCACTGATTAGATATTCACGAAGCATGGCGTGTAGTGTGGCGCGACCGTCTCCTCCTCGAGAATAGGGGGTGATACCCGATCCCTTTAGCTGGAGGTCATAGCGCTGATGGTCCGGAGCGAATACTTCTCCCAGTAAGTGGGCCCTGCCGTCTCCCAGCATGGTGAAGTGGGCAAATTGATGTCCTGCATAGGCTTGCGCCAGGGGGATGGATCCTTCGAGAAGCTGGTTTCCGGAAAATATTTCTGCGAGTTCTGATGGGGAATAGTTTTGGAAGGAGAAATTGAATTGCCTGGCAAGATCAACATTCCAAAGGATGAGTTCGGGTTTTGTGACAGGGATGGGTTTTTGAAGGGTATAAAGCTCTTTCGGTAGCTTGGAATAGGTGTTGTCCAGCTTCATCATTTCATTTCCTTATACATATATGATTTTGCATCATATATTCGAACTTCACTGCGATGGAAATAGTTTAATGAATCTATAGTTGATTTGTAATGATTACAATATTATAATAATTTCATCTAGTTCTTTGGAGGTATGATGGCTGATTTATTCTTAATGCTCAAAGAAGAATTGAAAAAGCGGAATATTTCCTTGTCCTACCAGCGATTGAAGATTGTGGAATATCTGGCTCAACATCTTTGCCACCCTACGGTAGAGCAAATTTATACCCATTTAGTGCCCAGCATACCGACTCTTTCCAAAACCACCGTGTACAACACTTTGCGTGTCTTGCTAGATGCTGGCTTGGTTCGTGTGATTGAGATTGAAGACCATGAAAGCCGTTATGATGTGGTGATGGAGGGGCATGGTCATTTTAAGTGCGAATCCTGTGGCTGTATCTACAATTTTCATGTGGATATGGATGCCTTATCGTCAGAGGATCTGAAGCTATTTGAAATCAAAGAAAAAAACGTGTATTTTTCCGGGGTTTGTCCCCATTGTCGCAATAAATAAACATAGAAGGAGGAGGAAGATGAGCGAAGAAATGAAATGCCCTGTGACGGGTAAAACACGAAAAGCCATTTCCGGTGGTGGTACTTCAAACCGCGATTGGTGGCCCAATCAGCTCAATTTGAAGATTTTGCACCAGAATTCAAAGCTGAGTGATCCGATGGGCGATGAATTCAACTATGCAGATGAGTTTAAGAAGCTCGATTTGGAAGCCATTAAAAGAGACTTGCATGCTTTGATGACCCATTCCCAGGAATGGTGGCCAGCGGATTATGGCCATTATGGACCTTTATTCATCCGCATGGCATGGCACAGTGCCGGTACTTACCGTATGGGTGATGGCCGGGGAGGAGCGAGTGATGGCACTCAACGCTTTGCTCCGCTCAACAGTTGGCCGGACAATGCCAATTTGGACAAGGCGCGACGTTTGCTTTGGCCGATTAAAAAGAAATATGGCAAAAAGATTTCCTGGGCTGATTTAATGATCCTGGCAGGCAATGTCGCTCTCGAATCCATGGGTTTTAAAACCTTTGGCTTTGCAGGGGGACGCGAGGACGTTTGGGAGCCTCAGGAAGACGTTTATTGGGGATCCGAGTCAGAATGGCTGGGCGATAAGCGCTATTCAGGGGAGCGCGATTTGGAAAATCCTCTGGCTGCTGTGCAGATGGGACTTATTTATGTCAACCCCGAAGGCCCCAATGGCAATCCAGATCCGGTTGCTTCAGGGAGGGATGTGCGTGAGACTTTCGCCCGTATGGCGATGGACGATGAAGAGACCGTAGCGTTAGTGGCTGGCGGACATACCTTTGGCAAATGCCATGGAGCAGGGCCTGCGACCCATGTGGGACCAGAGCCTGAAGCCGCGGGTCTTGAAGCCCAGGGCCTGGGCTGGATGAGTAGCTTTAAATCCGGCAAAGGTGGTGACACCATTACGAGTGGCATCGAGGGAGCATGGAAGCCTAATCCCATCAAATGGGATATGGGTTATCTCAAGGTTTTGTTCAAGTACGAGTGGGAGTTGGTAAAAAGCCCGGCTGGAGCAAATCAGTGGTTGGCCAAGGATGTAGAGCCCGAAGATATGATAGTGGACGCGCATGACCCCACTAAAAAGCATCGCCCCTTGATGACTACGGCTGATATGTCTTTGAAGCTTGACCCCATCTATGAGCCGATAGCTCGAAGATTTTTAGAAAATCCCGAACAGTTTCGTGATGCTTTTGCTCGTGCATGGTTCAAACTGACCCATCGTGACATGGGGCCCATTTCCCGTTACCTTGGAGCAGAAGTACCTTCGGAAGAGCTAATATGGCAGGATCCCTTACCAAAAGCTGATTACGAAATGATTGATGATGCAGATGTCAGTTTTTTAAAGAACAAAATTCTCGCTTCAGGGTTGACGGTGTCTGAATTGGTCAGTACTGCTTGGGGGTCTGCTTCGACTTTTCGTGGATCCGACAAGCGCGGGGGAGCCAATGGAGCACGCATCCGTCTGGCACCGCAAAAGGATTGGAAAGCCAATCAACCAGAACAGCTAAGTAAGGTATTGGCCGTTCTCGAAAAGGTGCGGAGCGAATTTAACCAGGCTCAAACCGGGGGCAAGCGTGTATCCATGGCGGACTTGATTGTGCTGGGTGGTTGCGCAGGTATCGAGCAGGCTGCAAAGAACGCAGGAAGAGAAATTATGGTTCCTTTTTGGCCTGGTCGAACGGATGCTTCCCAGGAACAGACAGATATAGATTCTTTTTCTGTGCTTGAGCCCAAAGCGGATGGCTTCCGTAATTATCTCAAAGCTGATTTCGCTATTTCGGCTGAGGAACTTTTGGTGGATCGCGCTCAGTTGCTAACCCTGACTGCCCCCGAAATGACTGCTTTGATTGGCGGCATGAGAGTCTTGGGATGCAATTATGGACAATCTAAGCATGGAGTTTTCACCCATAAGTCTCAAGTTTTGAACAATGACTTTTTTGTAAATCTTTTGGATATGGGGACAGTTTGGAAAGCAGTTTCAGAAAAAGGAGATTTATTTGAAGGTCGCGATCGGTCTTCAGGTGAGCTCAAGTGGACAGCCACGCGGGTGGATCTGGTATTTGGGTCCAATTCCCAGTTGCGCGCTATTGCTGAAACCTACGCTTGCGACGATGCCTTGGATAAATTCATCCAGGATTTTGTGAATGCCTGGAATAAAGTGATGAATGCGGATCGTTTTGATTTAAAGTAAGACAATAAAACTCAGGGCCACCTATTACGCAATATAGGTGGCCTGATCTATTTAATCTGGATTATACCAAAACAAAAAGTTGTCAACAACCCCGTCCCCTTGTCACTATTCTACGATGAAGGTGACTTTTGCGTTGACGCGATACTTAACAATTTGGTTATCTTTGACTACAGCCTGCATGGATTCAACATATACACTCTGGATATGATGGATTGATTTAGCAACTTCTTTTACAGCTTCTTTTGTGGCTTCTTCCCAGCTGATTTCTGACTCAGCCAAAATTTCGATTACTTTTGCTACTGCCATAATTCGTTACCTCCTTTATCTTTTTATACTCTATATATTCTATCAAATTATTAGAAAATAGAGTAAACGCAAAATATTAATACGTTTTTACGTGCTCAAAAGTTGTCAACAACCCCGTCCCCTTGTCAGGGGTCGGTGAATTCGAGGTCGATGGTGAGGTAGATGTCGAAGAAATTTTCAGATCGATATTCGCACTCGTATTGAGTAATTCGACGGATATGAAACTGAAAGGTGTGTTTTCCGATCAAGCTCTGCATGCCTTCCCACGAATGGGCATCAGGTGTAATCGTTATGGATATGTTATCGGTTGAAAGGATCGATGGATAAGTTACTTGCATTTTTCCTTTTAACTTGTGAGGTAAGGAAGCTGAGACTACTCTACCCCAATAATCATAATCACCGTGACAATCGTCTTGCTCTCCTAAAAAATCAAATAAGAGATCAAGTTTGAATGCTTTTAAATAGCTGTGAGCAATTGTCCGGTCGGCGGGTTTTTTGAAGATGTCAGTGCTTAGATTGAGATGAAATTCTCCATTATTTAATGGCCCAGCTAAAACATTTTCAGGCAAACCTGCTATAGCTGGTGATACCTTGACTGCTGGATTTAAGTCTTCCCAGATGGAAAGTTCACCTTTTATTTTTTCTACACGTTTGACACTGGTTTTGTAACGAAGCTGATAAGACTTACCACGGACGCGTAGAGGTATGGTTGCTTCTTGCGGATACCTTTTTGATCCAGATTCATAAACGATGGTAATGGGCACAGAGATAAAAACAGGTAGATTTCTTTCACTTAGCATGTAACCGTTTTCATCGATAGGTTGGGCATTGAGATACTCGCTATGCAATTTAATTTCAATGTCGCGTGATTCTTCATAGCTTAGATTGAAACTAATGGGGGATTGTTCTCGGGAGGAATCATATTCCGTAGCTCTAAAGATAAAGGTTGGCCTAGAAGTAGTTTTAGAGAGTGAGGACTCATTTGCTCTTATCTCCACAACTCGAAAAGGCACAATGCCACGATTCACTATTCTAAAGCTGGTAGCGGGATAAATGGTATAAGAAGGCGACATGCTGCAGTTGCATACATCTAAGACTGCTTCGGAGGTATCAACTCCTATGCGAACAAGCGATGATCGTATTTCATCTTCGGGAGAAAGAGGATCTTCAAAACCAGGACCTCGTTGGTAAAAGCCCCGATCACGTGAATTCCAATACTGGGGATGGACATAGACCATATGGGTAGTGCCATCATCTTTTTCGTGCTCCACTCCAGAGACATAAACATCATTAATGGCTGCATAATCATAAGCAACTTTCCAATCAACCTCACGATTACTATTGACCTGGGCTTGCTCGATGAGACTAGCACGAAATGGGATGCCAAAGGTGCCTCCAGCGGAAGCATAGCTGGTTTCTTCATGTGCTGGCCATTGTCCCCAGGATAGTTCATCAGCTTTGCTCGACACAGCTAACTGAAAATAATCCAAGCCACTCAGACGGAAAGCATCATTGACATGAGGAATGATAGCTCCTGCTTTACAAGTATTGTTGGAAAATCGAATTTTCGTCCGTCCATGGAGCGCAATAGAAGAATTTTCCATCAAAGGCGATAACCTGGGAATCAAATTGCTGTAGCTAAGGCCTCCATCTTCATAAGAACAAAGCCCACCAATATTGCCATGGGTAAAAATAAAGATATATACTTCAGGAGTAACGTCAGCAGGAAGTTCTTTAATCTTGTTATTAATTAGATTTATGCTTTCGTATAAAGCTGCACGAGTGCCCCTTCGCAATCTCCAATCATCATCAGCACGCCACCATCTCTCAGCGTCGCGTTCCATCGTATTTCTAAACTCTGCATCGTCCCAATCAAAATCAAAGGGATTGCCATCTCCATCATCAGCGCACATATAATCGATTTCTTCATCCCCACGTCCAAAGTTGACATAGATATTGGTTTTGGGTATGCCTAAAGAAAAACATGTTTTATAACAGTTTAGGATTTCGCCAGAAAAATCTGCACGAGCCCGACGATATACATGGAGATTGCCTGACGTGTCACGAATTTTTGCTTCGTCAATGCATCCCGAATATACAAGCGCAAAACGGTGCCTTCTAATTAGTGATGGTAGTAATGGCTCCATTGCAACTTCTTTTGCAACATATTTGTTTTGCGTAATGTGCTGACTAAAGATCATTTTTTGAAACTTCATGAAAGGGACGCTATGGGTGCTGGTTCTTTTATGTACTTTTATGCACACAAAAGATCCCTCTTGTATTTTATCGCCTTTATCCAACTGTAATAAAATTCTATCATCATTATTTTCTGCAAGTTCATGAATTTTCCAATAATCAGAGACTAGCATGGGATAGGGTTCATAAGTAAAAAAGCCTTGAACATTGAGAGATGTTCCATCCTTTATTTGATCAAGTTTTAAGTTTTCCAGCCTTTCCGATCCGGGTAGCGTGGCATAGATAGGTCCCAGGTATCCTTCGGTGGGATGGCTTTCTTTCTCGTCTGCCGTGAAGCGGTAAAAGTGGAGCATGCCAGGGATGAGCTCCAGACGA
>CAZMFK010000086.1:0-6675 GCA_964565545.1 uncultured Caldisericota bacterium
ATTGAGCTATTAGTAAAATCTGGAGTGGATGTTTTGGTAGTTGATTCAGCTCACGGGCACCATGAAGGTATTATTCAGCTGGTGAGAGAAATTCGTCAACAATATCCTCAGCAGGAAATCATTGCAGGTAATGTCGCTACAGCCAGTGCTACTGAAGCATTAATTAAAGCAGGAGCAACTGCTGTAAAGGTAGGAATTGGCCCTGGGTCTATCTGTACCACTCGAGTGATTGCGGGAGTAGGCATTCCTCAGCTTTCTGCCATAATGGACTGTGCTGAGGCAGGAGATCATCATGGTGTGCCGATAATAGCCGATGGTGGGATACGATATTCTGGCGATATTATTAAAGCTTTAGCTGCAGGTGCCCATTCGGTTATGCTGGGAAGTCTTTTGGCAGGGCTAGATGAAAGCCCTGGCGATAAAGTATTTTATGGCGGTAGACAATACAAGGAATACCGAGGGATGGGCTCTATTGAAGCAATAAAAAAAGGAAGTGCAGATAGGTATTTTCAAGATGATACCGATATATCCAAATTAGTACCTGAAGGCATCTCTGGACGGGTTCCATATCGTGGAAAGCTTAAAGATTTTGTTTATCAACTTCTTGGTGGCGTTCGAGCCGGAATGGGTTATACGGGATGTCAAAACATTGCAGAGCTCCGAACTAAAGCGAAATTTGTAAAAGTATCAGCTGCCAGTATTCGCGAATCACATCCTCATGATGTAACTATTGTGAGTGAAGCTCCAAATTATTGGGTGGAATGATACTATTGAATTTTTTCGAGAATTTTTCTCATCAGCCAGTCGGGGGCAGATACATCTAATTTTAAACTTTTTAAGCTTTTGCGTAGGCTCATGAAGCTTTTTAAAAGCTCAATACAAAGATAGCAACCCTTTTCTCTTCTGCAGCGAGATATTCTTTCCATAAAAGCATGTCTGGAAGCAAAATCCATGCGATGATCAATAAATTCGTTGATTAGATCCTTGCATTCAGGGCATATATCAGTTTTTTCTTTTTGTATGTTCTTCATTGTTTTACAGCTAACCTTTCGCGCAACAACAAACGAGCTCTGTGAAGTCTTGATCGTACTGTTCCTACGGGAATGCCAATAATTTTTGCAATTTCTTCATATGAATAACCCTCAAGCTCGCAAAGAATAATAATCTCTTTGAATTCGGCGGGAAGTAAATCGATTGCTTTTTTAACATCCATCACTCTCAATGAATCCAAAAGCTGTTTTTCAGTATTATTGTTTGAATCAGGCATGACCATGTGCTCATCCTGGTGTTCGACTGTAAAACGTTTCTTTTTAACTTGAGTAATGTAAAGATTTCGCATGATTTTTAAAATCCAGGCTTTAAAATTAGTATCATGACGGAAACGATTGAAAAAGGTATAAGCACGAATAAATGCATCTTGAGTTAAATCCTCTGCATCATCTTTGTTTTTTGTAAAATAAAGAGCCACCCGATATACGTCATCTTTATACAACCTTAAATATTCTTCAAATTTTCTTAACTGCTCTTCATTATTTCGAACAGTCATTGCAAAAATAACCTTTTCGATTTAATAAATGACATCGAGAGCATAAAAGTTCATAAATTATGATTCAAGGAATGTTTTTTTGTTGACACTGGCTGACTCAGTGATAAATTTTCGTTTGTCTTCAGCATTGATTAGCACGTTTGGAGGAGCGAAAAGAAAAACATACTGACTAATTTTCTCTATTCTCCCGTCCATGGAATAAACTGCTCCACTAACAAAATCAAGAAATCGTTGGAACAGAGTTCGTTCGGTGTCTTCAAAATTAGCCACTACTGGTCGCTGATTTTTAATATAATCTACCGTTTTTCGTGCTTCTTCAAAACCTATGGGGGATATCACCATCACTGTTACATTGTTGATGGTAGTTATGGAAGCTGCGGAATCCTTTTTTCTTTGTACGGATCGAGCAGTTGATTCTTTTCCGGTTTCAATTGGAGCTGAAACTTGATCAGATGAAGACACATCTTCTTCATACTGATCGTCATCATCCATGCCTAAAATACGGCTAAACCAACCAACAATTTTACCCATGTTTTATACTCTCCTCTCCAAATATGCCTCTGCCTATCCGTATCATATTCGAACCTTCTTCGATAGCCCATTCAAAGTCATGACTCATACCCATAGACAAGACTAAGGAGTCAAGACCATAATTTTTTTCAATTTTCTCTTTCAAAGACCTTAGTTTGGCAAATGATTGCCTATTTCCTGACTCATTGCTATATAAAGGTCCCATTGTCATCAAGCCTTTAACTTTTATATTTTCTAAACATACTATTTTATCCATGAAAAGCAATATTTTTTCAGGAGAAAATCCATATTTTGTTGTTTCCATTGAGGTATTGACTTCCAGGAATATTGGATAAATCCTTCCCTGGTGTCTGGCTTTTGTATTGACAGCTTCAGCAAGTTTGACGCTATCTATGGTGTCAATACTTGAAAAATACTCCATTGCTTTATTGATTTTGTTGCTCTGCAGATGACCAATAAAATGAAAAAGCGAAGCATCAAAATGATGCCCGGAAAAAAGTTCATTGAGTTTGGGTACAGATGCCTGGATATAGTTTTCTCCAAATAAACTGACTCCTGCATCTCGAGCAAACAAAATGCCATCAATATTGGTGGATTTTGTAACTGCCATTAGCATTACATGATGACTTAGCTTGTACTTTGTTTTGATTAATTCAATTCTTTCAAGAATATGGCTTACTTGATGAAAAATGTGATCCCGTAAACTCACTGTTCTATTTGAGATGAGTCCCAGTTTTTTGCATGAGTATAAATCTCCTGTGAAGATTCGAGACCACTCACAATGTATTGCATAGTAGAAGGATCAATTCCTAAAATCTCAACAGGTATTCTTTCCGGTTGATCTTGTTTTTCCAAAACATATGTTTTTCCACTTTCATCAAAAATTAATGAAGTGTCAGGTATCAAACTAGCACTGACAAAGCCAAAAGAAAAAAACCCGTTGACTTTGCGTTGATTGAGCATTAAGTCAACATAATAAGGGCTGGACAATATAATAAGTTGATAATCTTTTTCTCTTTTTTCTTGACGGACTATATTGCATCCTACCATAAGATTGGAAGGGAATTCCACTCGAAAATTGATATCGGAACCAATGGAAAATTGTTGTTGGTATATATTTGACAATGCCTTTTGGTATTGAGGCTCAATAATGAGAACAAAATGCATCAAATCATTTTCAACAATTTTAAAAATGAAGTCTCCCTTTTTGACTGTTTGGTCATCACCAACTCTGGATTGTTTGATAGGAGGTTGAAGGATTTCTTGAAGGAGTAACTGGTCAACATTGGAAAGCTGATACTTTTCTTCGCATTCATCTTTGATATAAGTCACTATTCCTTCAAATTCATTGAAAATGGTTTCAATATTTGAGCTTTGAGAATGTTTTTTTAAATGTACGATCTCGGTTTTTGTTCTGACCAGGGTGCCTGCTTCCTGCAATCTCTCTACCTTACCATCTTCAGAAGCTAAAACTAGATGTTCTGTTTTTGCTATGAATCCAGCAGCAGGGATCTTAAGCTCAATACGCTGAAGGCTTGGTTGAAAGGTATCTCCTGTTTTCCTATTTAATAGTCCACGCACAATATTTGAAAACAAAAGAAAAGCAAAAGCTACGCACAGGATGCCAAAGATAAAATACGGAAGTTGTATCGTTTTTTTTGGCATGGATTAACTCATATTTTTTTTAAGAAAAGAGGGGATGTCGATGAAGGAGTCTTCTGGTTCTGATTCTTCATTGTTTTCAACGAGACGCTCATTAAATGATACTGGAATCTCTTTGCCAAAGCCCGTTGCTATCAATGTAAGCTTTACATCTTCTTCAATATCGTCCTTCAGGATAACTCCCCATATAATATTTGAATCTTTTGGAAAGAAACGTTTAATTTCTTTCATGGATTCGTTGACTTCATTCATGGTAAAACCTTTTCCAGCAGTCATATTAAGAAGAATGCCTCTGGAATCAGATATGTTTGCATCAAGCAGTTTGCTGTTGATAGCTTTTTTGGCTGCTTCGATAGCACGATTTTCTCCTTTTCCATATCCAATACCTAAAAAGGCAGTACCCTGATCTTTAATAATGGTACGTAAATCAGCAAAATCGACATTTACCAGGCCAGGCTCGGTGATGATATCGGAAATTCCCTGAACTCCCTGGCGCAAAACATCATCCGCCATCATAAAAGCGTCTACCAGAGAGGTTGATTTTGTACTAATTTGTAAAAGCTTGTCATTGCAGATAGTAATTAGGGTATCTACATGGGATTGAAGTTTTTTTATACCATCTTCAGCAGCTGCCATTCTTTTGGCACCTTCAAAATAAAAAGGCTTGGTAACAATGGCAATAGTTAGAATGTTCATTTCTCGAGCAATTCTTGCAATTACAGGAGTAGCTCCAGTGCCAGTACCGCCTCCCATGCCCGAAGTAATAATCAGCAGATCTGTACCCTCGAAGACTTCACGCAATACTTCTTCACTCTCTTCAGCTGATTTTTCTCCAAGATCTGCCATAGCACCCGCTCCCAGGCCTTTGGTAATTTTAGGACCAATTTGAAGCTTGGTTTCTGCCAAAGACATGCGCAATGCTTGCACGTCAGTATTAACTGCAATAAAATCAACTCCGGATATTCCGCACTGTATCATTCGATTGACGGCATTTGTACCGCCTCCGCCAATACCAATAACCTTAAGAACAGGTTTTTGATCCCAAGGATCAAGATCTTTTCTCATCCCAATCTCCTTTCTATCTGCGAAAGGTTGTTTTTATAATCATACTTGTATACATCTTAAAATCAAGGATTATTGAATGAATTATTGGATTGAAAACGGCAAATAATTCTTTTTTCGAATCTAAAGTCTATTTCGTTATAGGATTGATCTTTAATTTGCCTGACAATGCTTGAACTTGTCATGATTTCCAACAGTTTTGGCAATTGTTCCAAGCTGGGATTTTTACCTAAAATATAGTGGATATGTTTATAGTCAAGATATGACAAGCCAATCTGGTCATCATATCGTATGGATTTAATCTTCGGTCCCATGGTGTTTTCGGAGTTTAATAGAAAAAAAATAAAACTCTGGACATACTGACGATATGCTTCCATTTGATCTATTTTTGTATGGATAAATATTGAAAAAAGTGCTGCTTCGTTGTTAAGCTTTTCTACCGAAGAAAAAGAACTAACAATAGATGCATCATTCGATATATACCAAAACTGATGGTTAATTTCGATAGGAATATGCTGGTTAGTTTCTTCAATCTTCAGAACATAAAAAAAAACTTTCTTTCTTTTAAGATCATGCTTTAAGTATTGAGGCAATAAAATTGGATAAGGCATTTCATCAAGTGCTTTTTTGGATAATATCAGAGAATGAGGAGAATGTTTGATTAATTCAGTTTGTATTATTTTTTTTGCATGAAGGCTGCTGTCAAAGGATAAAAACAAGGAAAAAATATAAAAATAATCAAAAACCAGGATAGAAATCAGCGCTATCAATAGAAAAAAGATTAATTTCTTCATAAAAGTGGAAAAATCCAATGTGCCCGAGAGGACTCGAACCTCCAGTCTACGGCTCCGGAGGCCGGCGCTTTATCCGTTAAGCTACGGGCACATGTATGAAAAAGCATATTCATTTTTAATGCAATTACAATGAATTGGTTTTTTCCCATGGAAACATTAAGTGGATTTTTAAAGGCATAATAGAGTATTCGGATAACTTTTCAGGCAAGGGTTTGTCCATGAGTTTGTCCCAGACTGCAACTTTATAAATGGGTGTTCCAATGAGATCAGAAGCTTTTTGAATAATTATCAGTCCTTCTTCGACTTCTTGCAAGCTGCTCAGGAACCTTAAGTGTGAATTTGCAATAATGCCATCAATAGATAATTTTGATAAGTGCGAGAGCTCTTTCATTCCTGTAACAATTTTTTCTGGTGTATTGCTGAAAGGCCTCATGGCATTAATTACTACATAAGTTTTTACATCAAAATCTGCAAATTGATCCTTAAATTGGGCAATAGTAATAGATCCTCGATCTTCACCTCCAACATCAATGACCAGATCATAGCTTGGATCGTAAAGATATTTGGTCATATCTGCAGGAATGATGGGCATGTCCGCATGTCGAATTTTTTTATCAGGCAATAAAAGATCCAAACCTTCTTTTACGAGAGTGTCAGCAATATCTCTAATACGTATATATGGCTTTATAATATCCAGATCCAGAAGTTTTACCGGTTTGGAGGATGACTTCATCAGGCCAAATGTATAATTAATTGCAATTTCGCTTTTTCCTGAACCCATATTTCCAATAAAAATGGTTATTTTTTTTTCATTCTTCATGATATGAAATCAGCATAATTGTGTGGAACTGCCAGTTTTTGAATAATGAAAAAAGCATTTTCAGCTAATGCAGCCATTTCATCCTCTCCGGGATAAACCATTAATTGGGCAATATGGGAAGTATAAGCTTTAACTTCATTGCAAAGATATTTGGATCTAGCCATCCCACCAGTTAATACAATTGCGTCTACTTCTCCAGATAGAACAGCACTCATTTCACCAATCATTTTGGCTGTTTGATAGATCATGCCGTCAAAGAC
>CAZMFK010000087.1:0-6620 GCA_964565545.1 uncultured Caldisericota bacterium
ATTACTTTGTTTGGTCCGGTCAATAGAGAAGATAAAAGCGTTAAAGCCCATTACGTTGTGTGGTAAATTTGTGCTGAAATAATTATCAAGCCCCTGCTTTATAAAGCAGGGGCTTTTTTTGTTATTATTTAACGATTGAGAAAACGATGATAATTATTGTCCCACATTTCCCAAAAATAAGTTTTTTCCATGGGATTGTACTCTTGTAGTAAACGATAAAGTGACACAACATCACTTTCCGCTCGATGAGCTTGTTTGGGAAATATATGATGGGATTTAAGTAGAGATTGTAAGCCTAAAGAAGCAAATCCCCACTTTTTCCAATTAATACCATTCATAGAACAAAACCACTTTTTTTCCATAACTTCGGGAAATAGTTTTTCAAAAAACGAACGATCAAAAGAAGCATTATGGGCAATAAATACATCTGTATGAGTAATGATATTTGTCAGTAGTTCATGATCCAAATGTTTGCCCATGACTTGTTCCAGGCTGATTCCATTTACTTTAAAGGCTTCTATCGAAATAGGGCAGGATGGTTCTCTTAAGCCAGTATATTTCGATTGTATGGGAGATAAAAATCGCTTGACTGGATCGCAATAACTTTGAATTAAGGAAATCTCAATAATCTCATCAGTTATGGGATCGAGGCCGGTTGTCTCAACATCAATCCACCAAAGCTCATACATAACTACAAATCCTTTGCGTTGATTTGTTTCATCTTACAATGATTCTTCCCGTCATGCAATACTAATTTGCATCTTTTGGTGAACTAAACGGGTATGTTGCTTGTTGGCTATTTAGTTATAATTAAGAGGGTAAAGAAAGGAGCGTTGAAATATGGTTCTTTCAAAACATTGCCTTTTTCTTTTGACCTTGATTGGCTTTTTATTTTTTTCCTCTTGCACTTTAACAAATTATCCCTCCATTCAGATACAAGCAAATCCGGACCAGTTGTGGTCTTATACCGACAATTATGCCATTTATCAGAGCCAAACAATTGGGAACCATTTATTAGTATCAACTGACCGAGGCTTGATTGATTTAAGAGTTGATTTTGATGATCCCTATGCTCAATGGCTTATCAGGTCCAAAGATTTGATCTTGAATCATTCCATAGCAAAAACCACTGAAAATGACCGAAAAAGGTATTTTTATCTTGAACGTTCCTCGCTACGTTTTTTTGATATTGAAGCTTCTCCCCTTGAACTCCAAGTTAAAAAGCAAAGTCTCGGTAGTGTTTCCACGAAGAAATACGGTACTTTTCTTGATGGAATCAATCCTTCTCGCCATGTTTTTTCACCTGCCGGAGATACGCTTTATATTGCCCGTTATGGAAATATTTATGCGTTTAAACCTGGACAGAATCCTCTAGATGCCTTTCATATCCCCAATTTTGCTTCTCATATCATTGCTGATAATCAATATGTTTACTATCGAGCTTTTGAAAGAGAAAGGCCCTCTTCTCATCTTTTTGCTGCAGTGGATACAAAGAAGGACCACGAAGTGTGGCGAAAACTATACGGACCTGATCATCAGCAATGGTATGACATAGTGGATTCTTTTCCTGTTCTTTCTACTGACGAACAGCTTTATTTCATTGTTAGAGCTTATCCTATAACCAACTATGACCAGGAAGGTTTGTTTATCCTGGAACATATCGAAAAGGAATCAGGTAAGGTTTTGGATCATTTTGAGCTAATTACTCCCCACTCTATTGGTCAGAGCATTCCTCTTGGCCCTATACGGATCACTGACAAACACCTTGTCGGAGAGGTATATGCCCCTGCACGCTTAAGCAAACTGGACTTAAGCGATGGAAAAGAATTATGGACAAAATCGCTTGAACATCCTTTATTAGATCTCATCTATGATATATATCGCGATGAATGGGTAGCTTTACTTGAAAATGGAGGGGTAACAACTTTTGATCCCACTTCCGGTCAAATTATTAGAACTATCAACCCCCCGGAATTTGATGCGCATACTTTTTCTTATGGACAAATCCATGTCACGGAAGAAGGGTATTATTTAGGTCATTTAAATAATCGAGAGGCTTACACCTATCCCAGAGCACTGTTTTTTGCTTATCGATAAACTGATAAAGGATATTGCTCAATTCGTTTTTATGTAGCTTACTCCCAGGCTTGCTGGAGCTCCTTTTTTACTTTTCCGGGCTTGATGCGATCCAAGAATTAAAGCACCAATGGTGGCAAGATAGGGCAGGGTCAGGAGCAAATTGGGCGAAAGTCCCAAAGGCTGCAAAAGGTACTGTACTACGTAAATGCCTCCAAAAAAATATGATCCGCCAAATGCTTTGAGAGGATTCCAGGCAGAGAATATCGTTAGCGCTATCACGATCCATCCGCGTCCTGCAATCATGCCTTCAATCCATGTAGGCATATATACCAGCGATACATAAGCGCCTGCGCAACCAGCAAAAAAGCCACCAATCATAATAGCGATTGTTTGCAGGGCATATACCGGTATGCCCATGGCGTCAGCAGCTTTTGGATTTTCACCAACAGCTCTTAGATGGAGGCCCCAGCGGGATTTATAAAGTAAAAAGGCAACAATTAAAGCCATACCAACAGAAAAATAAAACAAAGGGTCCTGTTGAAAAAGAGAAGTGCCCAATACTGGAATTCGATGCAGATAAGGGATACTGATTTCAGGAAATCGAGTTGTAAGGGGCTTTCCTACATATGGTTTTCCGATGAGTCCACTCAGTCCAAGTCCCAGCATAGTCAGTGCCAGGCCTGAGACTACCTGATTGCTTTTAAAGCCAACGCAAACTAAAGCATGCAGAAGAGAGAAAGCTCCTGATGCAAGCCCACCAGCAATAAAACCCAACCAGGGTTGACCGGTCAGATAAGCCACCATGAAAGCAGTGACTGCTCCAATAGCCATCATACCTTCCATGCCCAAATTCAATATACCGGATCGTTCTGTTACAATTTCGCCTATAGTACCAAGAAGCAATGGAGTGCCTGCTATTAACGCTCGGTTAAGAATTTGGGAAACCATCAACCAATCCATTGCGTAGTTTCCTTTTTTTGGCGTGAAAATACCGGTTGATATTCGGAAAAATAGCTACCTGCAAGCAGTGAAAGCAGCAGCATCCCATTAAAGATATTTACTGTTGCAAAGGGTAATCCCATGGAGGTTTGGATTGCATCGCCTCCCACCAGGATCCCCGAGAAAAAAAATGCTGAAAAAACAACATAAAGAGGATTTAATTTTGCCAGCCATGCTACTATGATGGCAGTAAATCCATAGCCAGAAGAGATCGACCAGGGATAGGTCAAATACCGGTGAATCCCTGCAACCTCTCCTACTCCAGCGATCCCAGCAAGTCCTCCACTCCAAATCATCACCAAAATTAGAGTCCGTGTTAGAGAAATCCCTGCATATTTGGCTGCTGATGGGTTTTCTCCAGCAACCCTGGTTTCAAATCCCCATCGGGTTTTGCTTAATATAAACCAGCTCAGGAGAGATAAGCTGATTGCCAGGATGAGTGTAAGCCAGTGGATTCTTGTGCCGGGGATATACGATAGGCTTGCAGCAGCAGGAAAGCGATCAGTATAAGGGAAACCCCATTGTGTTTTGCCTTTCCATGGCCCATAAACTAGATACTGAACTATTTCTGCTGCAATATAATTCAACATCAGAGTCACAATCGTTTCATTAATGCCAAGTTGGGTTTTAAGTAGTGCAGGGATTAGTCCCCATAGGGAGCCAAGTAGGAAGCCAGCAAAAAGCATTCCAGGTAAAACAAGGTATCCAGGAATCATAGGACTCAATCGTAGGGCAATCCAGGTAGCCCCGACAGCGCCAAGAAGGAGCTGACCTTCTGCTCCAATATTCCAGCATTTTGCCTTAAAAGCCACCGCTAATCCTGTGCCGATCAAAATTAGAGGAATAGCTTTGGTGATAGTTTCCTTGATACCATAAATACTACCGAAAGAGCCCATGAATATTTTTTGCAAAGCCAACAATGGGGAGCTTTTTACAAAAAGAAAAATCAAACTGGACAGAAAAAAACTCATCACAAGGAAACCAAGCAGAATTAAGCTTTTTTTCCACCAGACCATTTCGCTTCGAGGAATCCAACGGATCATGATGGGGCTTCTCTGCTTTTTGATCCGGTCATCATAAGACCAAGTTCTTCCACTGTAGCTTCGGATCTATCTAAAATCCCTCTGATTTCGCCTTTATACATGACAGCAATACGGTCTGACATAACCATAAGCTCTTCCAGATCTTCGGATATAAGCAAAATCGCTGATCCTTCCTCTCTTTTTTCTAAAAGCTCTTTGCGGATAGCTTGAGTAGCAGCTATATCCAGACCATAGGTTGGATGTGCGGCAATAATAAGACGGGGATTACGTGCAATTTCTCGTCCAAGGATGAGTTTTTGGATATTTCCCCCAGAGAGCGACTTGGTCAAGGTTTTTACCGAAGGGGTGCTGACGTTGAATCGGCTAATAATAGTACCAGCAAGAGCTTTCATCCTGGAAATGCTTAACAAAGAACGAGGTGATATTATGGGTTGGTCGTATTCTTTCAGTGCGGTATTTTCATAAATCATCATATTGGGTACGATACCAAAACTGAGTCGCTCTTCAGGTATATGAGCCACTCCCTGGAGCATTAATTTTTTAGGACTAAGATCTCGTATAAGTTTTCCAGATAATTTAATGGATCCTTTATCAATAGGAACCAAACCAGCAAGGCTTTCAGCCAGTTCTTTTTGACCATTACCAGATACTCCCGCTATACCCAGGATTTCATGTTCCCGAATAAAAAAGGAAAGATCCCTGACAGCATAGGTGCCATATATGCTTTTGATGCTTATATTTTCGACTTCAAGCAAATTTTCCCCTTGAGCATGAGTTCTTTCCGGTAGGCTTAAATCAAGGTTTTTGCCAACCATAGCTTGCGCCAAGTCTTCATTACTAAAATCTATCACCCTGCCCTCGCCTACCACCTGTCCTTTTCGAAGAATGACCACGCGATCACAAAGGGCTTGTATTTCATCAAGTTTATGGGTGATAAAAAGCACCATATGTCCTTCGTTTTTCATTTTTCTCAGGATCTGAAACAAATCCTCAGCCTCCTGAGGAGTTAGTACGGAGGTAGGTTCATCCAAAATGAGGACATCAGCTCCCTGCATCAATACTCTCAGGATTTCCACCCGTTGCTGCTGTCCGATTGATAATTGCCAGATTTTTGCCCGGGGTGGTATGTCAAAACCATAAGACTGAGAAAAGGATTTAATTTGTTGACTTACCCTCTTAAGAGGAAAGAATAAATCCAAGCTTGAAAGTCCAAAAGCAATATTTTCTGCTACTGTCATTGTGGGTATGAGCATAAAATGTTGATGAACCATGCCAACGCCTTTGTCGATGGCATCTTTTGGGTTCCGGATCCGGACTTCTTTCCCATTAAGGAGAATTTGTCCGGAATCCGGAAGAATAATCCCGCTAAGGATATTCATTAGAGTGCTTTTGCCAGCACCATTTTCACCTAAAAGAGCTACAATTTCTCCTCTTTCCAAATGAAGATTGATCTCCTTATTGGCTTGAACCCCGGGAAAAGTTTTGCTGATTCCTACCAGGTCCAGTGACTCTACAAGCTTCATTCAGGTGAGGATTTCCAATGCTTCAAATACTAATTTCTTGGAATTTCACCAATAACATTATCAACAAACCAGTCGATCGTCCACAGTTGTGCATAGTTTCCTCTTTCTCCTGGTTTTAGTTTGAGCACTCCCTGTTGATCTACAATAGGACCGGTAAAGGGATCAAAAAGGATGGTAGGTTCTTTAAACTGATCCAGTCTTTTCATCACAAGATCATAAATGGAAACTTGTCCAAAGATAGGGTCATTTACCATTTTTTCTTTTAGTGCTGACTCAAAAGTAGGATTGATTACGGTATCAAAATCACCACCCAGCAATGCTGTTTCTTCCTTGGCAAGCCAGAGCATGTCTGAGCTTTTCCAGGTACCGGTATAGATGCGGATCAGGATATCTTCATACATTTTACCCCAATCGCAAAGTTGACCACTCACCACGGTGTTTTCCCCAAAGTGAAGCATGGGGCTGTAATGGGCAAAAGTATAGATAGGTTTACCTTTTTCAGTGTGATCTTTTCCCACTTCAATAACTGCAGGGGTGTCTTCTGTAAAGGCAATAGCGTCGCAGCCTTCAATAATAAGAGCTTCAGCAGCCTCACGGGCTTTGGGTGGATCATACCATGCATTGATCCATTTTACACGGACTTTGATATTAGGATTGATTTCTTTCGCACCAATAGCAAAAGCGTTGATGTGACGTACTACTTCAGGAATTGGAAAAGCGCCAACATAGCCAATGGTGTTGGTTGTGGAAAGGGCTCCAGCCATCAAGCCATTGAGGTAGTACATCTGGTAAAGGTCAGTAAAGTAAGTGCCAACATTAGGAGATTGTTTGAATCCTGAGCAATGCATGAAAATCTTGTCAGGGTACTTTTCTCCAGCTTCGATAGTGGCATCCATAAAGCCAAAACTTGTGGTAAAAACGACATCACATTTTTCTTCATTAATCAAACGGTCAATCACTCGTGGGGTATCTGCTT
>CAZMFK010000088.1:0-6611 GCA_964565545.1 uncultured Caldisericota bacterium
CACCAGAGTATATGCGTTTCAATTCCTTATAGGTCAGCTAAAAACCAAGATGGCTCAACTTTTTTGAGAAGTTTTTATGAGTTTCAATTCCTTATAGGTCAGCTAAAAACGCACAGCAGCCAACCCTATACCTGAAGCACAAAAAGGTTTCAATTCCTTATAGGTCAGCTAAAAACGAATACCCAACACACAATTATTGCCTATCTACAGCGTTTCAATTCCTTATAGGTCAGCTAAAAACCTACTATTTTTGAGGGCACTTGGGAGGTAGTTGAAGTGTTTCAATTCCTTATAGGTCAGCTAAAAACGATGCAGAACGGACAAAATCAGCCACAGCGTCTTGAGTTTCAATTCCTTATAGGTCAGCTAAAAACCAGGAACAACAGTCATCCCTTTTTTTTGCTGGTTTGTTTCAATTCCTTATAGGTCAGCTAAAAACTTGGGCTTGGTTGCCCTCTCTGATTGCTTGATACAGTTTCAATTCCTTATAGGTCAGCTAAAAACGCGAATATCAAGAAATCTTTGGTACAGACCAAGCTTGTTTCAATTCCTTATAGGTCAGCTAAAAACCGGATAAAAAATGGAAAGGCATTACGATCCATCGTGGGTTTCAATTCCTTATAGGTCAGCTAAAAACCTCAAGAAAGATTTACAGGGCGTAAAACAGTAAGAGGTTTCAATTCCTTATAGGTCAGCTAAAAACAAAAAAATCGGTCTTGGCATATTCAATGCCACGCTCGTTTCAATTCCTTATAGGTCAGCTAAAAACTAAAGAATGTATCAAGATACGGTGTGGAGCTATGCTGTTTCAATTCCTTATAGGTCAGCTAAAAACCATCATAGTTCAACCCGTCTACATCATCAACACAAGGTTTCAATTCCTTATAGGTCAGCTAAAAACCCTCATGAATTGATTCCATGAGCATAACAGCAACCTGTTTCAATTCCTTATAGGTCAGCTAAAAACGGTTAGTGGTTGTTTATTTCTTTTTTCGGGTATGATGTTTCAATTCCTTATAGGTCAGCTAAAAACCCATTAATACATCATTAATTTCTTCCATTGCTAACACGTTTCAATTCCTTATAGGTCAGCTAAAAACTTTTTACAATGTGGACAAAACAGAAGTAACACAAGCGTTTCAATTCCTTATAGGTCAGCTAAAAACCCGCTAAAAAGCAGGCTAACTAAGCACTTTTCAAATCAATTTTCAAGGTTTTCGAATCCTAACTTTGATAATAGTTTAGCAAAATTACCTGATAAATACTATGATTTTCGAAGCATATCTTGACATGTCGAACTCCCGAGGAATTTACCTTATCGAAGATCGACGAAAATTAGATTATGTTATCCATCCCTCCAAGTTTCTTTCCAATAATTTCTTTATTAGAGTATTTTGTTGTCCGAAGAGTATAGATTATCACTGAATCCTCTTCTTCATCCATAATTTTTTTCAATGCAACTTTCATTTTTTCAAGTTTTGCATCAGTTAGTTCCCCTTCAAAAACTGAATTTTGTACCCAATTCAGATACTCTCGTGATTTTTTCAGCATTTTTCCAACTCGCTTGAAATTGACATCATACATCATGATTACAAACATTTTTTACCATTCCAAAACAAACGGCACATATTCCTCTTCCCCTAATAAGTGTTTTTCAATTTTGTATAACTCCATGCGAATTAATCTCCGGTAGGATGTTTCTCTTCCAACTTTGTGATGCAATATGGTAGTCTTGAGTCTTTCCTCCAATTTCTGAATAAATAGTTTTCTTCCGCTCTCTTTTAAATACAATCCATTGAGATGGTCGTCAAAGTCATTTTTTTGTATCATCTGCTTGTTCAATAAGCCAAATATTATCCTATCAACAATGATGGGCTTAAATATTTCAGCTACATCCAGATTGAGAGAAAATCTTCTGAAATTACTTGTATGCAGGAAACCTATCCGAGGGTCCAAATGGGTTTTATAGATTTCCGAGAGAACAATTGTATATAGCATTGAGTTCCCGAAGCTAATCAAAGCATTGATTCGATTTTCAGGCGGTCGTTTGCTCCTGGATACAAAAATAAAATCGTCATTTTGTGTAATTTGGTCGAAACAGGAGTAATAAGCGTCGCGGATATTTCCTTCAATAGCCATCAGTTTTTCGATATTGGGCTGTTCTTGAATAAGCATCGCCAGTTGGTCGATTTTCTGAATTGTAAAATCCAAATTTACTCCTCGATGGAAATAATAACTAAGTACTTTTCTAATGTTTAAATGAGCGCCCTGGACAAATTTCCTCGCCAAAACCAACCTTTTTTGGTCATCTATATAGTGCACAGCTTGCTGAACAGTCATATATCCTGCATTATAATGTTCTTTGGGATAAAAAGATCCAACATAGTATCGATAGTAATTGTAAAAATGTATGATAATTTCTTTCCTGGATAGATACTCGAGCAAATCCTTGTTTAATGACACTTCGCCAAAGATGTGCAACTCGCGAGTATTTTCAATGGGAATGAATTTTTTTGTGCCGTCTTCCAGTTCAAAAAAAATGGTATTGTCTTTACGTTTAACAGCTCCATTCGTAAACAGGTATATACTTTCGCTCATGACCAGCAAAACTCCAAGTATGCACAAGATTTGCAATATTGAATTTTTTCTGGAGGCTGTGGTTTTGTTTCCTGCATGATTTGGTAAATTTCATTTAGTATTTTTACAATTTCAATTTCCATCTCTTCGGTCAACTCAATTTCTTCTTTCTTTTTTTCTTTAGGCACCAGCAATACCCCTTTAGCAAGGATGCCTTTTTGCTTTAAGCGATGCAAATAATAGCTCAATTGCAGTCGGGCACTATGTAAAGCCTTGGAGGATTTTTTTACTTCTCCGATCACCAAATCTCCGTCATTTGATCTGAGGATGTCCAGTTCAATGTTTTCAAGTACAATCTTCTTTTTGTCTCGGTTATAACTTGACTCCCCTATCAGCTTTCCGAGTTCCATGTAAGTATTTTCTTGGTCTGGCACAAGCTTGTGTGCCATTAACCAAACCTGGCGCTTGCAAATGCCATAACTCTGAAATAAATGCCCAGACACTACCTCAATTATCATATTTTAGTAAATATGAGCACTCCCATCAGAAGAAATAAAGCCTGTAACAATGTCGTAAAAATGTTTTTGCTGCTCAATATCAGGTGGAACCCAATGTAAATCACCATAACCATCCCTTGAATCTGTAAATCTTGGTAAGGGATTATTTCTCAACTTCTTTGTCCTTACTTGGATTATATAGTCATCTAATAATCGGCTTATCTCTTTTAATGTTGCTCTTTGTTCGAATTTTGTTTTATTGTCACACCTTTTTTTCTCAATGTAGATGGTTTTGTACAAGCTTGAATACTCATTGGCGATTGATGTTGCTTCTTCGTCTCCTTCAATAAAAACTTCACCGACTTCATCTAATTTTTTTATCAATTGAAACTCGTTGATTTTATCAAAATCTAATCTCAATATTCCATTCTCCCAAATATCTCTTGATGTTTCAATATCGGGAAATTGAAGCAAAGACAGATAGTAACTTTCCGCTAAAGAAAAATACTCTTTTTCATGAATTTCAGGTTTGCTTATTAATAAATCCATTGTTCTTTTTCTGTTTTGTAAGTCATAAATATACTGGTTATCATTTTCTAATCTGACAATAAAAACTGGATTGTGAGTACCCTTTTCACCAACACGATTAATCCTTCCTGCAGTTTGTATCAATGAATCTAATGGAGCAATATCACGGAATCCCATATCAAAATCTAAATCTACGCCTGCTTCAATCGTTTGTGTTGAAACTAAAATTACAGGTACTTTTTTTGTTAACATTTCTGAGGTTTCTTTTATTACTTCTCTTCGTTTCTTCGGGTAGATATTAGTAGATAAATATTTCAAAGGATTTTCGATTCCTTCACTTTCAAAAGTTTCTTTAATCTTGTTGTACACCTCTATGCTGCGTTGTATTGTATTGACCACAATAAGGCAAGATTTTGTCTGAATCCATTTTTGAAAAAACAACTTTAAAAACCCATCTAAATCAATCGAATCTTGAATTAATGGGATTAATTTTGTCCTAGATAGGTTTTTATAATACCGTTCATTGTTGGGTAGAATATTTTTAATTTTCAGACTCTCTTCTTTGACTAGCAAATTGCCAAAATCAAGAATTTTGGGTTGGGTTGCTGACATAAGAATAAATCTAGTTTTATAAAACTGAGCTATTTTTATAAGCATTGCACCTAGAAGACAAAGATATTTGTCTGGTATAGCTTGAATTTCATCTAGAATTACAATACTCCCAGCTAATTTATTTATTTTTTTTAACATTCTGTTTTTTGATGTTAACATGGATTGAAAAAGTTGGACATAGGTTGTAAGTACGACATCACTATTCCAAGATTCTCTTTCAATTTGGTTTTGATTTAAGGTTTTTTCACCATCTTCTGAAGATATATAATCGGATAATCGATGATGTATGATTAATCTCCTTTTGCTTTCTTCCATGCTAATCACTTTTTCATAATCTTTCCTTGTTTGTTCAATGATGTTAATGAATGGTATCGCTGTAATGATTTTTGGTATGTAGTTTAATGAAGATTCAATTTTCTTTTGGAGTATCATAGCAGCTTGTAAAGATGATAGAGTCTTGCCAATTCCTGTTGGAGCTGTTAATGTAAAGAACATGGTAGTTTCAATTTCACTTTTATCTAAACTATAAATATTCCCTGTTATTTCGGCTCGAGCTGCTTCTCTGTCAGTGTTATATGCATAATTTTTTCCATGCTCTTTCGTCAGTAAATAATCACTTATTATGTTGGGATTTAAGCGTTTATTTTTGTAATAAGAAAGCTCAGCAGAATCCAGTTTGTCTGCATCTATTAAAAGGGAGAAAAGGTAAATGAGCATAAAATACCATTTAGAATCTTTGTTTCTCCCTGTATGAAAATAAGCTGGGATTTTTTGAAGTAGTATGTTGTTTTTGATATTATCAGCATTAACTAGGGAAATGAAATCACCTATTGATAATGAGTAAACTGCTTTAAGGTTATTTATGATTTTTTCAGAATTTGAAACCAAGTTCTTTGAAGCGTATCCGCATCGATTTAAGCGATTATTATATATTATTTCTTCTTTGGTGGTTAAATCGCCATGATGCAATGCAACAACTAAATAGGAAAAAAAAAGTATCATGTTTTTTGTTGAAATAATGTTCGGCTCAGAATTGATGTTAGTGTTAAATAAAAGTTTCTCAAGTATATTATATGTGAAACAAGCTGATATTCCTGAATGTTCTTTATTATCAGTAATGATATTGTTTAATAAATAATTTTGAAAAGCATCTGTATATTTTCCGATATCATGAAATAATCCAATCTTATCAGCAGCTTCACTAAATAAAGGATCAAAGAGCTCTCTGTTGTTGATCTGTTCAATGATAATTCGAGAAACCGAAAAAAGATGATCGGAGAGAGTCTGATTGCTAAATGCATACTGATCGAAATGTGCAAAATATTGACTTAACTGATCAGATTTTATTCCATCCATAATATTTTTGAATGATTTTCCAATTTGATATATGTTTCAACTTTAACTGGAATAGGTTCCTGAGAAAAATTGAATATCATATATCTTAATCCTGTTTCGGTAATTCTTCTTTGTTTATCAAACTCTAATGGAACTTCTTCTTTAATCATACGATATTGGTTGTTATTTTCAGTTGCTTTTGATTGAATAGAAACAAAATCTATTTCAACAGAATTAAGCAATGGTACTGCTGAGTTTATCCATGAGATTTCGCTAGAATTGTTTGATTTTTGCGCAAATCCTTCTAAAGTCTCTCCATTGCTTATCCAACCCAAACAATAAGCAGAACCCAGAGCAACTGATATACCCTTGCTTCTATATGAAAATCCTCTGTCAACAAGACACGATTCGAGGTCTTTTTGAAGCAATGAATCTTTATGATAAAACCAAATTTGGTAATCAATAAATTGGTCAATAATATTGTAAGGTATCAATAGCTCTGCTCCTGTTTGTGAATGGTTTACTTGTGAACCATTCAAATCATTTTCACTTTTTACCATCAAATAATTGAGTTTTTGCATGGTTTTTTTGATTGGGCTTTTAATCGCCACTGCTACATGACAGTTCCTTAAAGAGAGTTTCTCATAATATGAATCTCTTGCTAAACCTAACAATCCAGCGATAATACCACAAATAGTTGTTCGAGGAGGTATATAAAAGGACAATGCAGATGAATTGGAATAAAACTTCCGAAAATGAGCCATCTTACCCATTAAATGAAATGATAGAATCTCCATTATCTCTCCAATTTTGCTAATAAATCAACAGACTCTCCCGTTGGCATGTTACTGAAAATGCAATTTTCTTTTTGAAAAGGATTCTGCCAGATTGTAACCTGTTCGATTTGATCTTTCAAACTATTTATTACATTTGTCAATAATGTGAAGTCAACTTTTAGGTCAGATATGTGCCTGATTGGATTATTTTTTTCAATTGAAAGAAATCTTCTTAAATCACCAATATAACCATCAAAAGATTCTTTATACTTTATTTCTACATATA
>CAZMFK010000089.1:0-6538 GCA_964565545.1 uncultured Caldisericota bacterium
AGACATTGACACGAAAAAGAGTAACAAATTTTGACAGGTGAACAACGACATACAGACCATATTGAAAACGGACAACGAGTAAGCCGACACTCATTGCCTACCCTTCTGTGTTTTAATTTTTTCCCCACCGCACAAAAAATTTTGAAATTCTATGCCAGCCCGCAAACGGCACATTTGGCTTTGCCCTGCCCACAAGCCGACCCTTCAGCAAAGCCAAAAGAGCCGTTTCTTGCCAACGCACTGATAAAAAACCGTATTTTGGACAATTAAATTATTTAGAGATATAAATGACGTTTAATGAAGATTCAAGAGTAAAAATTCCTGCAATCGTGCATCTGACACGGTTGGGTTTTACTTATGTGCCTAAGTCTGGCATCGCTAATCTTCATGCTGACACCAATATTTTCAAAGACCTATTCAAACAAGGACTTTCAAAGATTAACGGAACAGATTATTCAGACAGTGAAATTGATACATTCATTTCTGAAATTAACATCCAACTTGACAATTCAGACCTTGGGAAAGCATTTTACAAAAGCTTACAAGGCGACTTTGCTTGCAAACTCATTGACTTAGAGAATTTCGACAACAACCTGTTTCATGTTGTAACCGAACTGACTTATAAAAATGACGAAGAAGAATTCCGACCAGACATCATTTTGCTGATAAACGGAATGCCTTTGGCTTTTATTGAAGTAAAGAAGCCAAACAACCGAGAAGGAATTTTAGCAGAACGTAACCGAATCAACACAAGGTTCAAAAATCCGAAATTCAAAAAGTTCATGAACATTACTCAGTTGTTGGTTTTCTCCAACAATCAGGAGTATGACGAAGAAAATATAACACCTATTCAGGGAGCATTTTACGCAACACCCGACCCTGACCAAGTAAACTTTAACTGTTTCAGAGAAGAAGACAATTCTGTCATTCACAGCGTTCCGCAAGAGGACAGCGAAACAGAAAAACATATTCTGCTTGACAACAACATTGTTTCCATACTTGGAACAACTGAATATGAAACTGCAAAAGAACTCAACTCCCCTACCAATCGGGTTTTAACTTCTCTATTTAGCAGACAACGATTTAAAACTTTGCTTCGCTATGGCTTTGCTTATGTAAACACCGTTACCAACGGAATAAGCAAGATTGAGAAACACATCATGCGTTATCCGCAGTTGTTTGCCACTTTAGCCATTGAGAAAAAGCTAAGCGAAGGAGTCAAAAAAGGAATCATTTGGCATACGCAAGGAAGCGGGAAAACCGCTTTGGCGTATTACAATGTAAACTACCTGAAAGACTATTATCAGAAACAAAACATAATTGCCAAGTTCTATTTTGTTGTTGACCGATTGGACTTAGCTACACAAGCCAAGAACGAATTTGAAGCAAGAGGATTGAAAGTTGAAATGGTTAGCTCCAAAGAAGATTTTATCAAAAATATAAAAACGGCAGGAGCCACAGCAGGAAATACAGGAGCACAAACAATCACTGTAGTAAACATTCAAAAGTTTTCGGCTGAATCCATTTCACAATCTGCCGACTATGATTTGAACATTCAGCGTATTTACTTTTTAGATGAAGTTCACCGCAGTTACAATCCCAAAGGTTCATTCCTTTCAAATTTGATTGCATCTGACAGACAATCGGTTTTAATTGGATTAACAGGAACTCCACTGATTTCAAAAGACTACAAAAGCAAAGACATATTTGGCGATTACTTTCACAAATACTATTACAACAAATCCATTGCAGACGGTTATACACTTAAATTGTTGAGAGAAGCCATTGAAACCAAATTCAGAGCTGAAATCAATCAGGTGTATGACGAGATTGTAAAGCAAGGTGAGTTTACCAAGAGCCAAATATTTGCACATCAGAAATTTGTTGAGCCATTAGTAGAATACATCATTTCCGACTTTAAGAAAAGTCGTGTGTTGCATAATGACCACAGCATTGGAGGAATGATAGTCTGCGACACTTCCGACCAGGCGAAAATGATTTTTGCTGAAATACAGAAATACAACGAACGCCTTGAAGCACAGCAAACCATCAACAAAGAGCCCGAAGCCGAATATAATATAGCAGCAGAACCAAGCGTAAAATACATAAAACCTGAACTTGCTCCTATTACAGCCGCTTTGATTCTGCATGATGTGGACACAAAGGAAATTCGCAAGGAACATCAAACCGATTTTAAACAAGGCAATATTGACTTGTTGGTGGTTTACAATATGCTGCTAACTGGTTTTGATGCCAAGCGATTGAAAAAACTTTACCTGACCCGTGTAGTAAAAGAACACAACCTTTTACAAACACTTACAAGGGTAAACCGCCCTTATAAAACTTTCAAATACGGCTATGTGGTTGACTTTGCCGACATCCGCAAAGAGTTTGATAAAACCAACAAGGAGTATTTCAAAGAGCTACAGCAGGAATTAGGCGATGAAACCAAGAACTACTCCAACCTTTTCAAATCAGCCGAAGAAATAGATAAGGAAATTCAGGAAATCAAAGAGAAGCTATTCCTGTATGACTTTTCAAACCTTGAAGATTTTCAAAAAATAGTTAGCCAAATAACCGACAAAAAAGAAATCACAGAATTGCGGAAATGTTTGGAGAACCTGAAAAGTTTATACAACATCATCAAAATAATGGGTTACACCGAACTGTTAGACAAATTCTCGTTTGACAGGGTGAACAAGTTGTATAACGAAGTGGCAAACCGCATTGACATCATTAATCTGAAAGAAAACTTAGAAAACGCTTCGGACAATACCAATCTGCTGAATATTGCTTTGGAGAAACTGCAATTTACTTTCAGAAAAATTGCCACACATGAGTTGCAGATTGCCGATAAATTCAGAAGTGAACTGGAACGAGCAAGAAAAGAATTAGAAGGAAACTTTGATAAAAAAGACCCACGCTTCATTTCCTTGTTTGAAGAACTGAAACGCTTGTTCAAGAAAAAGAACATTGAGGAGCTGAATTCTACCGAAATGGACGAAGCCATCAAGGACTTGAAAAATATTTACGAGCAAGCCAATACGCTAAACAATAAAGATGCAATGTTGGCTGCCAAATATGAGAACGATACTAAGTTTGCCCGAATACACAAACGCATAAAGGAAAACAATATGAATGTGCTAAATAGCGATTTGCTATTGCACGAAACCCTTCTTTACATCAAACATGAAACCGACAAAACGGTAGTGAACAATCAGGCAATACTGAACAATCAGGATTATTTTGCCGAAGCCACCAAACGAACCATTTTGGAAACACTGGAAGACAAAGGAATTCGTGACTTGAATGTGGTTCGCTTTTTCAACAACACTTTAGTAAACGAATATTTCTATCAAAGAGCCATATAAATGACGAAACATCTTGAACATACACAGAAAACCAAAGACCTGATTGACGGACTAAAAACAGTTTGCAGCAATTACGGTTTGGCAAATTCAGGCAATGAATACAAAATCATTACCGAAGTTTTCTTGTATAAATTTTTGAACGACAAATTCCTACACGAAGCACGGAAAGCTAATAAAGATTTAAAAAACAGCACCAACATAGAAGCCGACATTCAGAAAATGAGTGACAGCGACTATGAATATATGCTTGAAAAAATTGGTGAACGCAGTGCCAAACTGCAAAAGAATCATTTCATAAGTGCTTTGTTCAACAAACAAAATGACGAAAGCGAAGAAAAGTTTTTTGAACGCTTCGACCGCACTTTGATTGAAATAGCCGATTTGAACATTAAACTGTTTTCGGTTGCAACCATTGACAAGGAACGCATCCGTTTGTTTGACCGCCTTTCTCCTTACATTATTGAAAGCAATCAGAAAACGCCTTTCTGCAAAGCCATTATCAATAAACTGGTGGCATTTAGTTTTGAGCCAGTGTTTGAAGAAAAGTATGATTTCTTCTCCACCATTTTTGAATACCTGATTAAGGATTACAACAAAGACAGCGGTCAATATGCCGAGTATTACACACCACCGGCAGTTGCCAAAATCATGGCGAAAATATTAGTGCCGAAAGAAACGCAAAATGTAACCCTATATGACCCTTCAGCAGGTTCGGGCAGTTTGTTACTTTCCTTGGCTCACCAAATTGGCGAAAACAAATGCACCATCTATTCTCAAGACATTTCGCAAAAATCATCGGAGTTTCTTCGATTGAATTTGATTCTAAACAATCTGGTGCATTCGCTGCACAATGTGATTAAGGGCAACACACTTACAAAACCTTACCACATTAATGATGCAAAAGACGACCTGAAAAAGTTTGATTACATCGTAAGCAATCCACCATTTAAAACAGACTTTAGCGATGACCGAGAAACCTTAGCAAGTGACCAACACAAAAAACGCTTTTTCGCAGGTGTGCCCGCCATTCCAAACAAGAAAAAGGAATCAATGGCAATTTATCAGCTTTTCTTGCAACACATTTTATACTCATTAGACAATAAAGGCAAGGCGGCTGTTGTCGTTCCTACTGGTTTTAATACAGATAAAAATGGTATATCTCCTGCTATTAGAAAGAAAATAGTTGATAGTAATTGGCTTCATGCAGTGGTTCAGATGCCACCACACATTTTTGCAAATACTGGAACAAATGTTTCGGTAGTTTTCATTGATAAAAGTCGCAAAACCGACAAAACAATTCTTGTAGATGCCAGTAAACTAGGAACGAAGGTTAAAGAAGGGAAAAATCAAAAAACGCTATTAAGTAGTGATGATGAAAATAAAATCATCGACACGATTAATAACTTTCAGAGCATCGAAGGTTTCTCAATTATCCTTGATACAGATAAAATAAAAAGCAAAAAATACTCTTTTGCAGCAGGTCAATATTTTGAAACAAAGATTGAGTATACTGAACTCAGCCCTGATGAATTTGAGGAAGTTTTGACTACAAGTAAAGAGAGCTTGGAATTAATGTTTAAGGAAAATGAAAAGCTTGAAAAAACCATATTAAATAATTTCAAATTGCTTTCTTATGAATAGAATTCCGCTTTCACAAGTCTGCAATTATTCTGATGATTCCGTTCAGGTAAGTGAATTGAATCTGAACAATTTCATATCAACAGACAATATGCTTCCAAATAGAGGTGGCATTACGGAAGCAGTTAATTTACCACCTGCAAATAGTTGTTCAGCATATTCAAAAGGCGAAATTCTTATTTCTAATATCCGCCCATACTTCAAAAAAATATGGTTTGCTGAATTTGATGGGGGCTGTTCTGCTGACGTGTTGGTGCTAAAAACGACAAATCCAAAATTTGACCCAAAGTTTGTCTATTATAATCTCTTTCAAGATTTGTTCTTTAAGCATCAAATGACTGGCTCCAAAGGCAGTAAAATGCCAAGAGGTGATAAAGACCAAATAATGACATTCTTAATTCCTGAATTTGATAAAACATATCAAAAGCGAGTTTCAGAATTTTTAAATGTCATTGATGAAAAGATTGCTCTGAATAAAAAAATCAACACTGAACTTGAAAACCTTGCCAAAACCATTTTTAACTATTGGTTTGTGCAGTTTGACTTTCCAAACGAAGAAGGCAAACCTTACAAAACCAGTGGCGGTGAAATGGAATTGAACAAAGAATTGAAAAGAGAGATACCAAAGGGGTGGACAAGAGGGAAACTGAGTGAGGTTGCCAATATCACAATGGGGCAATCTCCTGAAGGTTCAAGCTATAATGAAGATGGTGAAGGCATGGTGTTTTATCAGGGAAGCACCGATTTTAATTTCCGCTTTCCTGAAATTAGAATGTATACCACGGAACCAACAAGATTTGCAAAGGAAGAAGATATTTTACTAAGTGTCCGTGCTCCAGTAGGAACAATAAATGTCGCCAATGAAGATTGCTGTATTGGTCGTGGTTTAGCTGCATTGAACAGCAAAAACGGAACTCAATCCTATCTTCTTTATTTGATGTTCTATTTCAAATCAATGTTTGACATACAAAATAGAACAGGGACAACATTCGGTTCTATTGATAAGGACACTTTGTATGACCTTTCATTTCCAAAACCACCAACTGTGCTTCAAAAAAGGTTTCAGGAAATCGTTGGTAAATACGATGCAATGATTTTATCAAGAAGCAGAGAAAATCAAGAACTAATAAAACTTCGTGACTTTTTATTGCCTATGCTAATGAACGGGCAGGTGAAAGTAAAAAGAGAAGTAAATGAACAATTATCAATGGCAGCCGAGCCGCAGGTAAAATATGGGAAATGATTAAGAAACTATCTATAAAGAACTTTAGAGGCATTGAAGAAGTCAAAGACTTAGAAGTTGACCAATTCAATATTTTCATTGGTGACAATGGAACTTCAAAAACTTCAACACTTGAGGCAATTCATTTTTGCTTTTCACCTTCCTTTCTTTCAGGGAGAATAAAACACACGGATTTTCCAAATGGAAACGATAATTCGATAAAAGTATTGGTTGAGTTAGCAAACAGCATTAGTGTAAATCTCCCAGACGGTTACACTGAACAAACTATTTCTTGCAATAAGGTTTT
>CAZMFK010000090.1:0-6506 GCA_964565545.1 uncultured Caldisericota bacterium
GAAAATAGGCTCCATGTCCAAAAGGCAATCATGGCATTACTAATGAGCTGATCGTATGATTCTTCACAACAGCCATTCCAGCAAAGCTTGTGATATTGAACTGCAAGAAAACTGGAATGTGCAAACCATTCAATTAATGGAAAATGCTGGAATGGCTGTTGCTCTTGAAATCAACAATGATCAACAATTCCATAAAAGTCAAGCTATTTTTATTTTTTGTGGTCCGGGCAATAATGGTGGAGATGGATTTGTTGTTGGGAGAGTCTTGTTTACTCTTGGCTACAGTGTGCACGTATATGTTTTAGCTGATCCTTCAAGTTATAAAGATGCCGCAAAAGAAAACCTGGAAATCATTTTACGCTTAAGCAATAACAATAGTCATTTTATCATTGCCCATCACCCTGAAATTCAACAGATCCGTGATGATTTCCAACTATATGGCCCTGAAGTACTAGTTGATGCTATATTTGGAGTTGGTCTTCATTCCGGAATTACCAGTTATTATGGCGATTTAATTCAACTAATCAACGAAACTAATAAAGTAGTATATGCGATTGATATTCCTTCAGGAATTCATGCAGATACTGGCTGTATCATGAATCACTCGATCAAAGCAACAAAAACAATAACTTTTACTACCCCCAAAATCGGGCATTTTATTTATCCCGGGAGAGAAAACAGTGGAAAACTACTAATAAAGCCCATTGGCGTACCTGATGTTTTGAATAAAAAACATGAAAAAGCTTTTACCTTTTCTAAAGCTCAGGATCTCAAGAACTATCTTCCCGAGCGACCAAAAGATTCTCACAAAGGCTTATTTGGTTCTGTTTTTGTCGTTGGTGGTTCATCGAATTATCAAGGTGCTTTGAGCATGTGCGTAAAAGCTTCTTATCTTGCAGGATCAGGAAAAGTATTTGCAGTTTATCCTCATCATCTTGCTCAAATATTCACTTCGCTTGCTCCAGAATGTATTCATCTTCCTTTATCTGAAGCTTATCCCAACAAAATGTCTGATGTCTTGATGCAATTTCTTTCTGAACAAGGCTTAAAAAATTCAGTTTTATGCATCGGTCCTGGATTGGGGAGAGACGAATTAAGCCAGGATTTGGTCAAGCAAATCTTTTTAACCTGGCAGGGAACTTTATTAATGGATGCTGATGGTTTATATGCCATACGCAACCTGATTCATGAGTTTTCCCATCCTGGAAAACTTATCCTTACTCCTCATATTGGCGAAATGGCCTACTTGACCGGCAATTCCATCGAAAACATAAAGCAAGATCTACTTAATTTTGCATCTCGATATGCTGAAGCATGGAAATGTACTTTAGTGCTAAAAACAGCCAGTACTATTGTAGCAAGCCCAGAATTTCCTCCATATATTAATACTTTTGGGAATCCTGGAATGGCCACTGCAGGATCAGGCGATATTCTTGCCGGGATTATCTCAGGACTAGTAGCGCAAAAAATGGATTTCCACCATGCTGCAATTCTGGGAGTATCTTTGCATAGTATCGCGGGAGATTTGGCGAGTATTGAAAAAACTTGCTGGTCGCTTTGTGCTTCTGATATTTTATCTCAAATACCCTCTGCCTTTAAAGAAATTGTACAATAAAAAAAACCCCGGAGCATGAGCATGCTCCGGGGTTTTTTAATTAAATTATTCCAAGTCGGGATAGCTCAGGGTTATCACCTGAGTAGCTCCATCCCATTCTACTTTAAATCCCAGGTTTTCTGCTACAAAACGCAAAGGCAGGAAAGTGCGTCCGCTCACTATAACTGGACTAACAGGCTTTTCTGCGTCAATTCGAACTTCTTTTCCATTAACCATAGCAGTGGGCTTTCCTATCCAAAGCTCAATACTGATGCTGTCTTTTTCAATGGTAACCTTTTGCTCGCTGGCTTCCCATCCTATTTTACCGTCAATTGCTTCAACGATAGCTCTAATGGGGACCAAAGTTCGCCCTGAAGCAGTATCAATAAATGGAGCAGCATCAAGAACTGATTCAATTCCATTGATCATAATGCTTCGATTGCCTATCTGAAGCTTTATTATCACTCTGTCTTTAAGCCAAACGGAAAACTCTTTGCTGGTAGTATTTCCAAATGGATCCGTAGCAATAATAATTATTGCATTTTCACCTTTATTGAGTTGAACATCATGGATAAAACTACCATTTTCCTGCAAAGAAACATGCTCTTCGTTGATCGTAAGGGTGGCATCGACTTCTGTGCTGCCTCGGATAATCAAAATCTCTTCATAGACTACTTCAGGAATGGCTTCAACATTAAGTACAGGAGGCGTAAGATCTTTTTCATTAACCGTAACGGTTAAATGGTGTAATTCTTTTGGAATAATTGATCGGTTGCGATGATCTGTCATGATGATTTTATCAAAATTGATCTGATGATCTCCAGGAAGATTGGATTTAAAAATAATCTCCACCAAACAACCATCTCCATTGAGTAAATCATTATCGAGCCCTTGAATGGAAAATACCAGGTATTGGTCATTAAAAGTAGTATTGGAGATTTCAAAACTACCCTCTTCCAGTAAGCCACAGAGATTAATATCTATTAATTCAAACTCTAAGCAGGACACATGGATTGAAAGTTGAATGGAGTGGATATTCGAAAGTTCTTTTGCTTCAAGAGAAACGGTAAAAGGTTCTTCGGCATAAAGGGGATCTTTGGAAGCAAGGTTCAGATAAAGCTCAGTATTTGATTCTGAGGGATCCTGAATGCCAGGATCAGCAGCAGTTTCATCGTCAATAACTAAGATGACGTTATGCAAACAATCTGAAACATAAAGTTTGCTGTCGGGGCCTTGAGCAATAAAAGTCAGACCAGGCCATTGAAGTTCAGAGGCCCATAGTAATTCGCCTGAATCGGTAAATTTTTGAATTCTGCCATTTTCTGTTTCAGCAACATAAATATGGTTTTCTGCATCGATCCAAACTCCCTGTGGTGACTTTAACTGTCCTGGATTGGAACCTGTCTCGCCAATTTTATGGAGAAGGTCGCCTTTTTTGCTTAAATAATGTATCTCATCCGATCCAGTGACTCCTAAAGCCATATTATCTTCACTATCTATCGAAATACCCACCGGCCATTGACCAGTAACATAAAACATATCAAGGTAAAAAGCTTCTTCATCTATGACATCCATTATGTCGATTTTGCTAACTGTGGAGTTAGCCGAATTGACAACAAGAAGATCGCCGTCATGGTTGATTGAAAGACCTTGAGGATAATTAAAGCCTTCGTCAATCACCATCCAATGCTGGTAGTCTGGATCAAAAACCTGGACAACGCTATTGGGCATATCACTAACATATATAAAACCCTCTTCATCAATGATAACATCTGCAGGATTGGCTAAACCACCACTATAATCCGGAACTGCAATCCGATCAAATTCGTTTCCTTCGTCATCAAAAATGACTACATCGCCAAAATTGCTGTCAGCTACATATAAATATCCATCTCCATCAATTCTAACGCCCTGGGGATTACTCATGTATCCTTTGGGTTTGGGTTGATTGCCATAAAAAATACCATAAAGCATGACTGGACATTGAACTTTAGAAAGAACCTGTTTGATGTGGCTCATCCCTACCAATCGATTGATAAGCCCATCTAAATAGAATATTTGGTCAGAAGTGCTGACAACTCCAGTGGGCAAAATTACATTGGAATCCTTGATACCCTCGCTAGACCCTGGATGAGTCGCCATATTATCTAAAAAGTTCGCTTGGTCTTGAGCATTATCGGAAAGTTCATATTTTTTTATACTGGAACCTGATCGAAAATTATAGTTGGAAACAAAGAGCAAATTTCCATTGATACTAAGACCAGTGGCTATACCCGATAATTGATCGTTATTAGTGCCATGAGGAACTGTAATAGCCATGAACTGACCATTTTGGTCATAGCATAAAACCTGAGAAGTGCCTGAGTCATAGCTAATCATCAACACATAAACAAAGCCATGCTCATCAACCTTGATATCTACTGGTCCTTCATGAGGGCTATCTGAATAAAGCATCTCATGAGTGCTGAATACCCTACGGAAAGATCCTTCAGGAGAAAAAACTTTTACTCCTGTTTGAAAATCTGCTACAAGCAGATCGCCATTGGGGAGAAAGGCTAGTCCGGCTGGATTCTGTAAATGATGATCCTCGGTGCCTTTTTCTCCAATATTTTGGATAAATTTGCCAGAATCATCAAAAACTACGATTCGACCAAGATAAGCATCTGCACCATAAACAAAATCCTGCTTATCAATTGCTAAACCCGTAAGATATTGAAATTGTCCGTCTCCTGATCCAATACTCCCAAAATTACGAATTGAGGAAAGGGTGGGAGAAAAAACTTCAACTTCAGATTCGCCATTATCTGCTATGTAAACATTTCCTTGTGAGTCAACAGCCATTCCTTGCTGGTACATTGGGTAGAAGTTCGACCCATCCTGGGATGCCATTCTAAAGATACCAGCTTGAGATGAAAGCCCAATGATTTTTTCAATTTTCAAAGGATTGTTGTCCTTGGCATAAATATCTTTTGTAGAAGAGTTAATCGGTGATAGCGTATTAAAAATAAAGAGCAAGGATAGGCATAAAAAAAACGCTACTGTTTTTTTAATAAACATTCTAGCCTCCTTTTTGGTAATATTTTGAAAAAATGACCAAGTCTGAGATATCAATCACTAAGTCACTATTCAAATCATATCTACTGTCCCAGGTTAAATCTTTAAAAGTACTTAAATAGGCTTTTTTAAACATCTCAAAATCAGTATCATCCACTATTTCGTCTTCATTGAAATCACCCAATTGAAATTCCTTATCCATGACTTCAATCGAATGAAGAAGTACCATAGTTTTTCGCACTTTTCCTTCAACATCTTTAATGATCGAACTAATGATATTGGTGTCTGCATTGCCTTTTCTTCTTCCGCGTACTCGTATCGATAATATTGTGGCTCTATCTCCAGAAAGCTCTGGATTTTTTGTGGCTTTTATAGTTACTTCACCCCGACTTTCCTTTAAGTCAGTTTTGGGATTAAATTCACTCAAATCAACAAAATTACCAGGATAAATATCTAAAATATCTAAACGGGTGCTAACTTTAAAAACTAATTCAATTTGATTGATATCTTTTACATCAGCAAATACAACATCAAGCTTAAACTCCTGATCGATATTTACCATGGGGGGATTGCTAATTGTGATAATTGGCGGCTGAGGAATGCTGGAATTTTGAATACTTACAGGAATTTTGGAAGAAAAATAGGGCTTATCAGTCCACGTAACATCGGCACCTCTTACTGTGGCTTCTTGGCCACTGACATAGACCTGAAGATAAAAATCTCCATCCGGTAGAAATTCATTGCCAAAAATATCTTGTCCATTCCATCGGAAGGAGTAATTGCCTATTGGCATATTCTCACCCTGAAAGATTTCTCCCCAAACTTCACCGGTTTTATCTACTGCATAGACCCTCAAGGTATACGCATGATTTTGAAAGTTCATTTCGTTCAAATCACCCTTGAGTCCGAAATAACTTCCGGTATTAAGTCTAAAAGAAACGATAGCTTCATCATTACGTTCGCTGCATAGATTTGGCTTGGAAATGGTAAGGTTGGTAACCGGATCATCAATGTCAATAAGCTTGTTTTTGTAAAGGATAAATGGAATATGGATTTTTTCAGTTTTTAAATTCATTTTTTGGATTTGATCGACTTCAATCCAAAGAGCTCCTTCATATTTACGATTGATGAAATCCTCTTCGCTAGCTGAAAAAGAGATACGAAATGTTGCAGTTTGGTTGGGAGCTATATTTGAAAGTACTGAAGGGTTTATTTCTGCTCGAATTGGATTAGTTTGATTATTTAAATTAAATACTTCTTCGCGAATTTTAACGTTGATGCCTTCTTTGTAAACATTTTTAATGGTAAAAGTGATGCTTTGATCAAGCTGGTTAATATTGCGCATAACCGCAGGGGGTTGAACAATAACAGGACTGTCAATGGCAGCAGCAATATTCATATGGCCAGCACCCTGGTAAAAATAGGGTAAAATTTCACCGGTAATATGATTGTACATTAAGTCAGAGGTGTTCATCATTACTGCTTTAACTTCTTCAGCATTCCAATTGGGATGGGCCTGACGAACAAGCGCTACTCCACCTGAAACAAAGGGAGCGGACATCGAAGTGCCATCCCAGTCTGCATAAGAAGAATGTAATTCTCCGGTTTCGCTATTCCTTACTACTACAGTGGATCGGATTTGTTTTCCAGGAGCAGATATTTCAGGCTTGAAAAAGTTATCGTCAGCACTTAAGCATGGACCTACTGAAGTAAAGTCTGAAACCGTAAGATTGCTGAATTGGGTAAATTGGACCCTTCCTTTGTTTTTAATCACAATATTTTTGATCATTTCAGCATTGATAGGTCCAATGAAAAGATTGGGGATAAATCCTAAGCTCAGAGGGTCATCAACATATCC
>CAZMFK010000091.1:0-1396 GCA_964565545.1 uncultured Caldisericota bacterium
TTTTTGCTCCGGTAGCGGAAGGCATCAACCGAGAAGGGGGAAGCCAGATCAGTAAAGTCCGGGGGATTGGTGCTTGAAAAGAGATTATAATTCGTGGTATCAATCACCAATTTCCCGCTAAAGTCATACTGGACAGGTAAATAATCTGGATAATTGGTCTTGAGCGATCGAGTCAAAGCACCAGTGCCTCCCAGCCGTTCGTGTACGCGAGGCATCATAAATGGTCCTTCGATGGTAATGGCTTTGATATTTTGGTTAAGCACCGAAGCATTGGGGTCCCAGTACAAACGCCTGTCCATCCCGTCATGAAGAATGAAATAGAAGCCATAGTCAGTAAAAGGCATCATCTCTGTGCCTAACTTGTTAAACATATCTTTCCAGATAGCGGGGTAAGAATTAAATCCGCTATAAAACTGATTGTTGGGAATACGACCGGTATGGGTCTGTCCACCAGGATAAGCCCGGATATCACGGCGCAGATCTTTGATCATGGGGTCATAATCAGCGCTTAATAGCGGAGAGGGATAATCCAGAGGGCTTAGGGCTGATCCGCCAGTAGTATAGTTGACTTTGGAGTTTTGCAAACCGTGGTCCACGATCTGGAATTCACCAAAATTGACTTGAGGATCAGGATCCAGTACTGGTATCTCTTTGATACCCACATAGTCAATCCCTGGAGCCATATCGTTGACAAAGGCAGGTCCATGGGGATATTTGGAGTTATAGTCAAAGATAGCCCTGGAGGAATACATACGGATAGTGACTGGGGTATCGGTCTTGAAGGGTTTGACTGGTAATACTGCGCGTCCGCCTTCATCATCATTGGTAAAGGGCGTGAGCTGGACTGGAACACCATAGGTAAAGACCGTACCATATGCTCGAGGAGGAGAAACAAAGTTGGTCTGTGAAAAATCGCCGCGCATGCGCCAATAAATGACCTGGGGATCCTGTGTGATGCCATCAAAGGAAGGGGCAGTTGCATTTTGGTTGATGATCCAGTCACCGTGGTTCCAGACAGTGAGTCCTTCGATGTCTCCGGTCTTGTAGGCAAATTCATAGTTGCGGTTGTTGACTTCGCCCAGTTTGGGGAAGCCGGGTTTGTCGCCAGGTATGGTACAGACGGTTTGCCCAAAGGAGCAGTCTATATCCCAGATACGGGCAGGGAAAGGAGGCGCCTGGCTGGAGAAGGGATTGTAAGGATCTCCGCCCACAGGCTTGAAGGGGCTGTTTTTGTTATGGTCGGGGTTGGTCATCAAAAAGTCGCTGGGGTCCAATACTCCGAAGGGAGCATTGTCGTACCAGTACCAGAAAACAACAGTATCATCTTCGTTGTATTGTCCAATATATTTTTGATAAGATGGTGGCTCGCCAATGGCAGTAAATAGGAATTTGATCC
>CAZMFK010000091.1:1406-6464 GCA_964565545.1 uncultured Caldisericota bacterium
CCATGGGCATTAAAGTTCATGATCAAGCGCTCCTGCGGATCAGCAGAAATGATGAGATTGGCAGGATCGTTGACGTCGTTGGGGTTGTCAGCATCAAACATTCGGACGGTAAGGTTGGGGAAGCGCTGTTCGTGGAGGTTGAGACAGTCTCGTTCAGACTCAATGGTCATTTCTTCGGGCGCAATGTCATACTTCTCCCAGGCATAGCAGTCATAGCCATCATAAATATGGAAGGGTATCAGAGGGTCAGGCCCTGCCTGGGGAGTTGGCCGCACTGCCTTGAAGGGATTGGCGTCCAGCTCCAGCTTGGTCCAGGGGTGTTTGGACCAGTAGGGATCAAACATAAAGTGGGATTGCCTGTCCGGACTGTCAATGAGGACGTGAGTGCCCTGGTGCAAGATTCCAATTTCAGACAGCCGGATATCTCCAACTGCAACAGAGCTATGAGAAGGACCTCGATTGAGATACACTCTGTTTTCAGCTGTAACGCTTATTGTAGGGGCTTGATCGCTTTGTACCGTGCCAGGATTGGTCATGAAGGGGGGGTTTAGCCAAGTCCAGTTTATTCTATGCTGGTTATCAACGGTAGTACCCCAGGGTCTGCGGTTAGGTTTGGGGGGCGGAGCACCCAGGGTATAATCATAAACATAAGTATTGTTAAAAACAATAATAGTTCCGGGATCGAATTCTTCCAACAGGTAGTAATAGGGGAACTGGTACCAGTACATATTGTCGTTGGGCTGCCAGTCATAATAAAATCCATAATACCGAAATTGCTGGCGCCCCTGGGCTGTCCAGCGGTTTTTCACCAAACGAACGTCACCGGTAGTTGGAAGACCATCGCCATCCAAATCCAGATAAACACCACTGCCATAAGCAGAATTCCATACTATTACATCCGGATCTTCGTAGTCGAACTGCATGCCTACATCCAGATCCCCATCACGAACAATGGTGCCATTGGTATAAGAACCTTCGATTTCAGTGCCATTCATAATATAAGCATCGGTAATACGGATATCTCCCGGTTTGACTACCGGGGTATCGCCCATATTGACATAAACGTTGGCTCTAAATTTAGCGCTTTCATTTTCCATTGCGCTGGGGTATGCCTCTGAGGGCTCCGTGCCCCCCATAGGATCAACCACTCCCAGTGGAGCATCCAGGATAACATAGGGAATATTGATGTCAGCATCGCCACTCATCACATAGGACCCATGAGCATAGGATTCAATCGGCGTCAAGCGGACATCATAGGGAGTCAGAGTTTGGCTGGCATCCCTATCCCAGTAAACATTTTTGAGGACTCCGTTACGATCTTTCATGACACCGATAGGAGCTCTGACAGGAAAGAGCGGAGTTTGCCGTGCCTGCCAGTTAAAGTAAGTTTCCCAATCCTGAGGCCCCACGATAGAACCATGAGCATAGCCTGCAAAAGCTACCAGTCGGACATCGCCATCATCCGCTATGCCATTTCGATTCATATCGCAGTAAACTAATATTTTTCCTTTTTCGTCCGGATTGGCTGAACCATCATAAATGGCTCCTCCGATAGGGACATCATATTGAGTATAAATCAGATTGTCGTCGGCATCGCCCGTTGCTACAAGGGATCCCAGGGGATAGGTCTGTCCCGCCCAGCTAACCAGGGTGATACGGATATCTCCGGGAGAAGTCATGCGGTTACCATCCACATCGACATAAACATTCATCCCTATGTCAGATTCAAAGGTACCAATTTTGGCATCTATTAAATCGAAGGGAACATCAGCTAGTGGCGTCAGGGGTACAGGATTGGTATAGCCACCCCGATCAAGGAAAGCCATGATCTCCAAACGAGTGCGGGTACCATCTTCGTTGCAGGTACCACGGTAAGGGGTATACTGGAAGGTGACTTCGGTATTTTCCTGGTCCAGTTCTCGGTAATCCACAAAAATGCGTTTTTCATCGATTTCTTCGATGCCTGCAAGCTCCAGGTAATTCCATCTAACAGAAGGGGCATTTTCAAGGTTTTTATTGTTATGCCAGCTATATACACCAGGTATGATAGCAAGCTGACGTAAATCGCGCCTTCCACCGTACCAACCAACTACGGGAGAGTTATAAGCATATTGCAAGTTGGTGCCTTCGTAATAGCCCCAGAACCGGTTGCCTCCATCGTAATTGTACTGGAAGGTCCCGTCTTCGTAGAGAACCATCTGGACATTGTAGGGCTGGTAAGCTGTTGCAGGCGTATTGGTATAATAATACCTAATATGATAGCGGTGGTCATAGCTGTGGTTGACTCGCCAGGTAATAACCACCCGTCGAGGCGTGGAGGATTCGTCCAGATAACCATAGACCCCATTGCCAGGCATCTGGTTTTCGTGGTTGTATCTTCCAAAGTGATCCTGGTGATAATACCTTCGATCATGAGAATAATAATCGGCACCTGTATTCCAGGGTCCGTAGTTTTGAGATCCTGGAAAATAGCCTGGAACACTTTCTCCATGACCTGTAGCTTTTTCAAATCGAGCAGGAGAAATTGTTAAATAATCTCTATCGAATTGGTCCACCCTTGATCCATAATAATACCAATACCACATTCCATACAGTTGGGTGTAATAATTCATGTAGTACAAATAATAATTGTAATAATACCATTCGCCATAAGCCACCAGGCTGGGGGTATTGCCATAGGGGGGGAAACTGGTATAAGACGTGGTCATAACGTTGTAAATCACATAAACATTGTTCATAGTGGGATCATTGTCCACGTACCAGGGCTTGTCGGGCCTACCATTGAAAAGGCTTAGCGCTGGAAAGGGAGCAATCCAGAGTTGACGGTATTTTTCTCCGTCAAAGGGGAACTGGAAACGTTTGCCCGTAGTGGGAGTCGGAATCGACCAGGGATAGGGCCCTCGTCGGGGAGCAGATACGGGTGAGTCGTCGCTGTATGAGGATGTGTTAGTCATATAATAAAAGGAGTTACCATAAATGTTTCTTGATGTTCTTGATCTCCACTGGGTATCTCGTCCATATGACCGAGGGTTGGACCAGGGCAAATGCTGGGTAAGTAGATTAAATACTCCCCAGTTGTAGCCCCAGATATCCCGGATACGGGCATCATAAGGATAAGGCGCAATCAGATAATCTTTGGGATCTTCTCCTTCGGGTACAAATGGAAGCCATTCGTGGGGTACCATTACTGGTGGAGAGTAAAATGCTTCTTTTTTTAAACCACCAAAAGAGGGTATCACCGGCTCTTTGACAGCCAGATAAACCTTTTGGTCTTTATCCAGAGGGGTGTTAATCTTGGCGCTAATCTGGGCAGTTTGTTCCACCTTGAAGGGGCGATCAATCTGAATATCAATATCCAGTTTTCCCGCTACAACTGTCATGTCAAAGCAACGACCATCGCCATTGTGTCCCATGGTCATCATGTGCACTGGAGTTTCGCGTACCCAGAAATCATAATCGCCAACTTCGCTGTTGCACATGTATGACATGCCGCCATATTCGACTTCGCTCATGCGCACATCGCCTGCGCTAACAAAGCTGTCATTTGAGCGATAGATGGGATCGCCCTGGTTGAATTCCACGTGATCGGTTCGCTCATCCGTCATATTATAGTAACGGATGGTAGCAGGGATAGGTTTTAACCAATAATTATCATCTACATCGAGATCACCAGCCGTAACAACAGAGTTAGCGGGATAAAAAACGCGCTGGCCATTGCGTTCGAGGGTAATATCCGTCAAACGGATATCTCCAGGTTCCAAAACATATTTTAAATAATAATCTGTACCGCCAACATCCACAATTTCAAGCAGATAATCAGGCGGAAGAGAGATTTTGCGATAGATGGGTGCGCCACATCCAAAGTCCAGCTCTTTGAAGTAAGAACAATTGGGATCCTGGGTATCAAGGATAGGTTTGTTAGGATCGGAATAGTCTTCTCTAAGATCAAAAAAGAACTCGTTGCCCTGGAAATTGGTCAGCATGCGACCAAAATCAAAGGCGTAATTGCCATTGACGGCACCTAAAAACTCTTCACCCGTGCGACCTGTACGATAATCATCGGTAGCATTTTGCGGAAAGAGGGTGTCTCCACTTAGATTAGCTCCCAGGTTGGCATCCATGCCGTTGTCGGCAAAAATCTGCACGCCGATGTAGGAGCGATACTTAATTGATACATCATGGAAGGTAGTAGCAGGGATGGTAAAAGTTTTTCCATCAGGATCAAGTACTGTGGATTTTTGAATGCGCTGAGTCTGAGCAGGTACATCGTTGTTGGGAGAGAAAAGGCGAGCAGTAGCAACAGATGGATTAGCTCCGAGCCATAAATCGCTCTGAACAGTTAGGTCATAGCGATTGCTGCCATCGCAATCAGCCTGGAGCACTTCGGAAAATATCATAACATCACCGGCAAAAATGCCTCCGGCAATTGCCAGCTTGTCAGTACGAGTGTTGACATTAGTACGACGCATATCGCCCACCTGAACAAAAGGTTCAGGCAGACCGTTTAACTTAAGATATATGGATTCGCCAACATCGTAGCGATCATTTCGACCCCCACGAATGGAATGCCATTCTTCGCCAGCGTCAATAACCACATTGCCATCATCTTTGAAAGGCACCAGAGGCATGCCAAGGTCTTTATCTCCAGCAGCAACGTAAGAAGCAGGATGGTAGGTAAAAACTTCAAGCCCGTCGCTAACAGAAATATGAGCCAGTCGGTAATCGCCTATTTGTACTGAATTTCGTTCCGGTCCGGGAGCTTGAGCGCTGCGATCAGCCAAACGATAGATGCCTTCTCCCACATCATAATAACCATTGTCATTGATCTGGTCAGTATGCCATTCTTCAAATTCGTCGGCATCTTCGTCTCCATTGTTTTCGAATTTTTCCAAAGGCATATCCAGATCCCAATCGCCTTCTTTGACAATGCCATCAGGGTAGGTGCCATCAGGAAGCATAAGAGAATCTGCAGCAGGATAATCCACCATGTCTACCCAGCCAATACGGAAACCTCTTCCGGTGACTAGTTTGTCAAAAAAGTAAATTTCCTGTTTGAAA
>CAZMFK010000092.1:0-6416 GCA_964565545.1 uncultured Caldisericota bacterium
ATATTTATATTGTCTTGCATGGTGCATACTTTATAAATAGTTTGGAATAAAATATCCACATCCATAGCAAATGACAACTTAGCAACGTAGTCTATATCATACTGAATGCGTTTGCGCCAATCCAGGTTTTTTCTGCCATTGATTTGTGCCCAGCCAGTGATGCCAGGCTTTACATTAAATCTTTTTTTTTGTTCTGTGGAATAATCATTTAAAGGCCAGGGGTGATAAGTTAATACCGGACGGGGGCCGATAAGTGACATCTCCCCACGGAGAATGTTGATCAGTTGAGGTAATTCGTCCAGGCTGGTTTTTCGAAGTAAACGACCCACCCGAGTAACACGCTTGTCGCCTTTTTTCTCGTACACTCCGCCTTTTTCTGCATTTTGGCACATGGATCGAAATTTAATAAAGGTGAAGCTTTTACCCTGTTGTCCCAAACGATGCTGTAGAAAAAAAACAGGACCTTTTGAATCCAGCTTGATTGCTAAAGCTATGAGGAGGAACAATGGGGATAAAATGCTTAACAGAAGAATTGAAAAAAACGTATCCAGCCAAATTTTGACTTTGGGATAGATCATTTATGCCTACCTTAAATCGGTAGTAATTTAGTACAACTTAAATGTTTTCGATTTGACGTAAAAACTTAAAGAGCTCTTGCCGGGTATCATCAGTATTTAGTCTAGAGGCATCAGATCGAAAGAGAGGATAGGACTGGATTTGGGATTCAATCTTTTCTATGCTCACTGTGCAGGGAATCTGGAATATCCAGGGATTGCTTGTCTGGTGTATAGTTTCAGTAGAGCTCCATAGATCCTCACTTAGCTTTTCGTTGCCTCTGTTGCCGATGATTTCGATGAAGGCATCCTTGCCCAGCTCCATACCGGAAAGCTTGATAAAGCTTTGGGCAAATTCGTGGATATTGACCCTTTCTCCCATATTGAGCACAAAGATCTCACTGCCCTGTGCCAGGGCTCCAGCTTGCAGGACCAACTCCACTGCTTCGGGAATAAGCATGAAATAGCGCTCCATACGCTCATCGGTAACTTTGATGGTGCGATTTAGCTGGAGTTGCTCGCTAAAAAGCTCTACTACGCTGCTGTTGGAGCCCAATACATTGCCAAAGCGGACACTGGTGCAGATCATGCCGTTTTTTTGGTTGTAAGCAGAAATCAATAACTCCACGATGCGTTTACTGGCTCCCATGACGCTGATGGGATTGACTGCTTTGTCCGTGCTGATATTGATAAAGCGTTTGACTCCGGTCTGAATAGCACCCTCGAGAAGGTGCTTTGTAGCGATAACATTGTTCTTAATGGCTTCTTCAGGATGAAGCTCCATCAGGGGTACGTGCTTGTGAGCGGCACAGTGAAAGATGATGGAGGGATGATAGCTTTCTAATAGGGCATTGACTCTCTCATGGTCGCAAATATTGATTATGAGGGGTATGCCATGGGGATAACTGAGTTTGTTGCGGACTTCGTAATCTATTTTAAAAATACGATTTTCTCCTCGACCCAATAACAATATCTGGCGAGGTGAAAAAGTGACCAACTGACGTACCAGCTCTGAGCCAATGGACCCTCCAGCACCAGTAACCAGGATCACCTGATCGCGAAGATAATCACCAATTTCCTGGACATTGGTGCGGATGGGACTACGCTCCAGCAAGTCTTCGAGCTTGACCTGGCGGTAAGTCTCAATACCTTTGATGCCTTCGACCATCTCCCAGATGCCGGGAAGGGTTTTGACCCGTACCTGGGTAGGGGCTAATACAGACAGGATGCGGCGGATCACATCTCCGCTAGCAGATGGCATGGTGATAAGCACTTCCTGAATCTGGTAACGTTTGATGAGAAGGGGAAGCTCTGCTGAAGTGCCCAGTACGCGCTTACGCCGGAGCACAGATCCAAGCTTGGATGGATTATCGTCCACCAGACCTACTACTTTGACCTGAAGCTCAGGATGAAGCTCGATCTCGCGCAAAACTTTGTCAGCGGCATTGCCAGCTCCTATCATTAATACGCGAGTAATCTCCCTGTGATCGCCATTCTCTTTTTTTACTGCTTCGCTGTTGTTTGCTTTGCTCCCAGAACAAACGGTAGATAGCCCGGGGTATCAGGAGGAGCGGAACGACAAATACGGTGCTGATTACATAAATGCTGGGAAAAAAGCGGTAGGGCACCGTTTCGATCATATAGTACAGGGGGAGCGCTAATGCTTTAGCGCTAAATACGAGTAAGCCCAGCTTGATAGCTTCTCTGAGGGAAGTAAAATTCCAGATTTCGAGAGGGATGCTCAAAACAAAAAAGAAAATGATAAAAATAGCATTTTCCAACAACCAGGGAGTGGAGCCAAAATTGGCATGAGGCAAAACGAGGATAAACTCGTGTTTGATATAGATGGCTAAAAGGATGGACAGGTTGTAAAGAGCGAGATCCAAAAGCAAGATCGCCAGAACCTTTTTCCAGCCATGCTTGATTTTTTTAAGCATCAATCTTTTCATTCTATGCCCCTTTGAATAAGGAAAATCTAAAAAACTACAAAGTGAAATCGAGCAGGCATCGTGCCATGAGACTGATGAATAAGGCGATCATGCCTGCTTTGAAGGCAAAGGCAAAAGAATTGGGGCTGGATCGGGCAAAGCGAGAGCCATGGTAAATAAATAGCCCTGCTATAGCCAGCACCAGGATGAATCCGGGCAAGCCCAGCTCTACCCATGCATTGAGATACAGATTGTGGGCATGGATGTAGCGAACTGCAGAGGGAAAATATAATTCGTAAGCAAAAACAAAAGCCCCCAGGCCCACTCCGGTATAGGGAAGGAGCTTTGCCAGCTCCCAACTGTTTTGAAAAAGCTGGTAGCGCTCGATGTCCATGATGCGGAAATAAAAGCGCTGGGCTTCTCGCATGACAGCAGGGATGAGATAAAAAGCAAAGAGACAGAGGAGGAAAAGCAGATTGAAGATCCAGGAGCGGGGAAGCATCAAGAGAACTGAGATCGCAACTAATAACCCAAAGAAAGCACCCCGGGAGCCACTGAGCACCAGGCATTGATAGAAAAAGAGCGAAATGAGGAGTAAAAAGATAATAACCAACAGATGAAGGGCATTGCGTTGCCAACGATGACTCTTGCGCAAAGGAAAACCATAAAAAGCGAAAGAGAGCGTAAGGGGCATCAGCAGTCCCATGACTCCACCCACGGTATTGGCTCCACCGATAGAAGCATCAAGGCGTTCCAGCGAAGATGAGCGAAAAAGAATGGCTTCGAGACTGAAAAAATCACGAGAAAAAAGAAGGGCAAAGCCCCCGTCGCTCATCCACAGGGCACTGAGCCCTGTATAGAGGCCGAAGAGGATCAAAGCTGAAACAAAACGTAGCTGAAAAGCCCGGGAAGTAAGCGTGGAGGATAGCAGCACAAAGAGGATGCTCGCCCCACTGACCACGATAGCATAGCCAGCGCTGACACCGGGAGCAATGGACCAGAGTACGCTCAGCCAGCACCAGAGATTGAGCAAAAGAATAGCAAAATTCCAGGGGTAGTGGATATAGGGGAGAGTGCGGGAGCTAAGCCATAAGCCCAGCCAGGAGAGGAGCGTAAGCACAGGGCCCAGGCCCTGGATATATAGGGGGAGAGAGGGGATAAAAAGAAGCGTTGATAGCGCCAGATAGAGCCCAAGCTCCATCCCGCCCCGGCATAACGACTGGATTAAAAGCTGAGAGCGCAAGGCAGGTCCTTAGCGAGATCGGGAGGTGTAGTAGCGGTTGTAGTAGGACTGGTAGTAGTAGCCTTCACTGCCTTTGCGGATCACATTGAGGATAAAGCCCAGCACGGGGCAATACTCCAGCGATTGCATGGCTTTGCGCAGATCCCTGCGGGTGGTGTTGCCGGCAGATACCACCAGCAGTACTCCGTCGGTGAGAGAAGAGACAATAGGAGTATCGGCTACGATATTGACCGGCGGAGAATCAATGATAATCACCGGAAAGCGTTTTTTGAGCTCATCTAAGAGCTGGATCATTTTTTCTGAGCCCAGTAGCTCGGAGGAGTTGGGAGGGATAGGCCCAGAAGATAGCAGGTGGAGATTGGCGATAGAGGTGGGTTGGATGGCCTGGTCGAGGGGCAGATCGCCATTTAAGCAAAGCGATAGGCCCTGGGTGTTGTCCATGCCAAACTGCCGGTGCAAATTGGGGATGCGCATATCACAGTCGATCAATAAGACTTTGTAATTGCTCGCGGCAAACGCTACCGCCAGGTTGCTGGATACGGTGGTCTTGCCCTCCATCTGCGAAGGTGAAGTGACGAGGATGGCACGGGGCTGGTCAAACTTGATGGCAAAGTGCAGATTGGTGCGGAGGATCTTGAAGGATTCGGCAGCTACGGACTTTTCGTACTTGGCGGCATAGGGTAGTACCTGTCCCGGAGGGGGGGCATGATTAGTTTTGGCGGGTTTTTTTTTCAGTATTTTGTTTTTAGCGATAGCCATGGTCCTAAGTGACCGTAATGATCAGCCCGTAGGAAATCTTCCAGTTTTGCCAGTCCTGGCGTAAAACCATGTCGATATAGTTGGTGCCTGCCTGGAGCTCATCTTCCATACTGAAAGGCTCGCTTTCCTCGATATCGTAAAAGCTGCTGATACCGGTGGTGCGATTGTGGATCTCTATCTCCACGGGGATAGCGAGGGTGGTATGATATACCATGAGCCGCTTGAGTGGATAATAGCTCAAATGATAGGCACGGTACCAGTTGGGGAAGAGTTCGAAGGGATTGGCGGACTTGAAGTCGAGGGTCCGAAAGTTGGCACCGTCTCGGTCTAAGTAGCGGACATTGAAATTGACTTGGCCTATCACAATAAAACAAATAGGTATAGTCACCTGGTATTTGCCGTTGTCATCGACGGACACGGGCTTGAGGGGGATCTGGTTGAGAACCATCTCGACGGTACCCCCGGGGTAACTTTCGCCACTGAAGTAAAAGAGGCAGGGAAAGAGCTTGCGGGTGAAAATGGCTTGAAAAATACCTCCGCGCACATCGGTGAAATGGTGGGGCTTGGTCTTGCCATCGTCTGATCCGTCATAGTAGAGGATCTCGTAGAGCATATGGGCTATCTCGGAGCGCTTGAGAGCTACGTTGGGGCGAAAAGATCCGTCAGGGTAGCCGTTGATGAGGTGGGCATGGACCGCAATAGTAAGATAGGAGCGACCCCACTGGGGGATATCTCGCATGTCGGTAAAGCGCTGAAGGGTATCGTTGATATCTTTTTCGGAGATAATGTCTGCAAAATATTTCATGGCTAAAAAGCGTACCGCAAAGGTGATAAATTCAATGCGGGTCATACTGGTGTCGGGGCGAAACATATTGTTGCTGATGCTATCCTCTAAAAGCCGAGTAATCTGCATCAGCTCGATATAGGGGTAGGCGGGATGGGTGGAGGACACGTCATCGTAGCTGGGAGTATCGGGACGCACGGTGCCCGTGCCAAAGAAACGGGTGGCGATGACAGCCATGTCGCTACGCTTGATCGGATCATCGGGGCGAAAAGTGCCATCGGGGTAGCCCTGCATGATGCCCTGATCGGTCAGCCAGTTGATAGCGGCGTATGCCCAGTGGCTGCGAGGCACATCGGAAAACTCCTTTGCCCAGGTGGATGAAGGCACACGGAATGCAAAAGAAAACAAAGAAACCAATAAAATATAAACCAAAGCTAATCTGATTTTTTTCATCATAGCCCTCCTTTTAGACCAAATACCTTTCAAATTTTAAAAGGTTCATAATTTCCCAGCAACAAATAAATAATATGTTTGACTAAACTCTATACCTATCTTTTAAAAAAACAAGTATTTTTTATATATTTTTTATAAAATTATTCCACCAGTTTCAGCACTTCGGGAAAGTCAATGCCAAGCTCTTTCAGCGTCTGGGGAGTGGGTACGCCGTTGGCATCCCAGCCCCTTCGGGCATAGACCACATCCTGGAGTTGGCGGTACTGATCCTCGCGGTACTGGCGCATTTTTTGAATCTTTTCTACCGTGCTGAGGGTGGTAGGGTCAATGCCCAGCCACTCGCGAAGCTGATCGTCGTAGCGCTTCTGGCGGGATTCGTATTCTTCCGCGGTCACGGGCCCCATAGCACGGTAGGGAATAGTGTCAAAGGCGCGGGTGCCAAAACCCTGGCGTAGGTTGAACATGCGCTGGAAGTTGTAGGTGCGGCGGGATTGCTCGATCAGTTTTTCGGGAGTCAATGGCTCTCCGGTGACGCCTTCGTAGATGAGACAGTAGTTTTCGACGTGCTCGGGTACTTTGGCGGCCTCGATGCCTTTGTATTTGGTGCGGTTGTCTTCGGGCTCGGAGTCATTCCAGGGAAGCTTGCAAAGACCCATGAGGGAAAACCAGGTACGAAAGAGCGGGAAGTAGTAGAG
>CAZMFK010000093.1:0-6378 GCA_964565545.1 uncultured Caldisericota bacterium
CCCATAGCTTTTGGTAGCTATTGTACGACGGGGACGGGGTTATTGACAACTTTTGAACTAGTCCTGGCCTATATTTATGATATAGTATAATAAAATACTAGGGAGGTAAACCAATAATGGAAGACAAAACAACAAACAAAATCCAGCTCAAAGAAATCACCTCAGACAATTGGTACAAAGTGTGCAATCTGACCGAAACGCTCTCTGAAGAACATCAAAAGTGTGTAGCTCAAAACGCCTACTCCATAGCTGAAGCTCATTACTCACCCAACGCCTGGATGAGAGCCATAGCCCTGGGAGACGAACTAATAGGCTTTGTTATGATCGACACCACCTTAAGCAATTTTCCCCAGGGAGACCAGCCGGCAGTATTTCTTTGGCGCTTTATGATTGGTGGACCCTGGCAAAAAAAGGGCTATGCTCGAGAAGTCATGGACATCCTGTGCGAAAAATATCGAAAAGAAGGATGCAAATATCTTTACACCTCCTGCTCTATGGAACACTATGGCCCCTACGGCTTTTACATCCGCTATGGATTTGTCGATACCGGTCAAGTAACTTACGGCGAAGAAGTTCTTAAGCTGGAACTCTAACAACTATCAAAACTAATCAGTATCAATATCGCCAATAAACAATAACAACAAAAAAAAAATGAGACAATACCCCCGTCCCCTCGTCTCATTGCAAAAAATGGAGTAAGGTGTAAAATGCAAATGCAAACCATTTGCAATATAAAGAAAAACACAAGGAGGCAAAGGGGTGAAACGAAGCTCAATCAGTATCTATCTCAGTCTTATCCTGTTAATTGGTCTCAGCCCCCTGAGCGGATGTCAGCGATCACTGCCAAACCAGAGCAAAAGCCAAAAACCAGTAGTTGCTGTCAGCATCGACCCCCAAAAGACTTTTGTCGAGGCTGTTTGCGGAGAGCTTGCAGAAGTCATCGTCATGGTCCCCCCGGGCAGTAGTCCTGCCAACTACGAGCCCAGTCCCAAAGAGATGGAGCGTTTTCACCAGGCTGACCTTTTTTTTGCCATTGGCGTACCTACCGAAACTGCCAACCTGCTACCCACCGCCAGGACCCTTCCTCGCTTGAAAATCATCCAGCTCCACGAAGAAACAGCTCTTCAGTATCCCGACCTTGAAATAGCCCCTGGCCAGCGCGATCCACACATATGGCTTTCCCCCAAACGTGCCATGGCCATGGTTGAAATCATTGCCCGAGAGATGATCCTCCAGGATCCTTCCAGCCAGGAAACCTACGAACAAAACGCCCAATCCTATATCCTGGAGCTCCAACAGCTCGATCAGGAAATCCGCGAACTCCTCCAAGCCATTGAAAACCGCCAGTTTATTGTATTTCACCCCGCTTTTGCCTATTTTGCCCATGACTACGATCTCACCATGCACCCCCTGGAACAAGACGGGAAAGAAGCCACCCCTCAGCGATTAAAAGAAATGATCGACCTGGCCAGGAAAGAAAATATCAAGGTCCTGTTCTACCAGGCAGAAATCTCCAGCCGGCAAGCTCAATCCTTTGCCGAAGAAATCGGAGGAAAAACTCTCCAGCTAGCTCCCCTGGCGCCGAATTATATCGAAAACCTTCGAAACATGGCAACCTTAATGACCGAGGTGATGCACTATTCCACTCCATAGCGATCCGAACTCCAACTCAAACCCCAAAATTATCAGCATTAAAAATCTGTCGGTCAGCTATGGCAAAACACTGGCCCTCAAAGACGTCTCACTCGAAGTCGAAGAAGGCGACTATATGGGCATTATCGGCCCCAACGGCGGTGGAAAAACGACCCTGCTAAAAGCCATTCTTGGCTTGTTGCCTCTCACTTCAGGCGATATCAAGGTATTTGGAAAACCCCCTGGTAAAAGTGCAAAACAGGTAGCCTACGTCCCTCAGGGCAGTCAAATGGATCAACACTTTCCTATCACCGTTCAACAAGTCGTGCTCATGGGCAGACTGAACTCCAGCATGACGCTGTTTCATCGCTATTCCAAAAACGATACCGATCAGGCCATTGCATTGCTTCACCAGGTTGGTATCTCCAAACTCAAAGACCGCATGATCTATGAGCTCTCCGGAGGAGAGTTTCAAAAGGTGCTAATTGCCCGGGCTTTGGCAGTCCAGCCCACAATCCTGCTCCTGGATGAGCCCACAGCCAATGTGGATGCCAGCTCCCGTGACCAGATTTTCTCCCTCTTGCATGAGCTCAATCAACACATGACCATTCTACTCGTCACCCATGAGCTCTTTGCCATATCCTCCCATGTCAAGACCCTCGCCTGTATCAATAGAGAACTGGTGCACCATGGAGCCCCGGAAATCAACGAAGCTATCGTAAAAAAGCTCTATGGCTGTCCAGTGGATCTAATTGCCCATGGCTTGCCCCATCGAGTTCTGCACGAACACACGAAAGGAGCTCATTGATATGCTGGCTTCTCTCTGGCAATATCAATTTATCCAGCATGCCCTCCTGGCTAGTGTTTTTGCCAGCATCGTCTGTGGCATCATTGGAGTAATCGTCATTGAAAAAAAGCTGGTGATGCTCAGTGGAGGCATAGCCCATACTGCCTATGGAGGTGTTGGGCTGGGGTATCTTTTAGGATTTGAGCCTATTATCGGAGCTTTGCTGATCTCTGTCGGTGCTGCGATAGGCATTGCCTATATCCAGCGCAAAGGGGGCACCCGATCGGAAGTCGTGATTGGAATTTTCTGGTCCCTGGGAATGGCGCTGGGGATTCTCTTTATCGCTCTCATGCCTGGCTATCCTCCTGATTTGACTTCCTATCTTTTTGGCAGTTTGCTCTCTGTGACCCAAAGCGATTTATACCTGATCGCAGGACTCAGCATCATCGTAGTATTGCTTATCACAGCGCTCTTTGATTATTGGAAAGCTTTCCTCTTTGATGAAGCCTTTACCAAAATGCTGGGCATTGCTACCCACTGGCTGGAATACATCCTCCTGATATTGGTGGCTATGGCTGTAGTCGTGCTGATTCGCGTAGTGGGCATCATCCTGGTGCTTGCCTTGCTCACTGCGCCTCCTGCCATTGCCGGGCTATACACCCAAAGCCTAGGCGCAAGGATGCTACTGTCCATCCTCATCGGAGGAGTACTTTGCCTCGCAGGCCTGACCCTGTCATATACCTTCAATATCCCCTCTGGCGCAGCCATTGTTGTGCTTTCAGCTTTCAGCTATCTGATCGCTTACTCCCTTTCCAAACCCATCAAATCCAGACCAATAAAAAAAGAAAGGAGGAACCCATGAAAAAAGTTCCCCCTGTCAATGATCTTAAAAGCAGTGGCCTAAAAAATACTCGCTACCGTCATCAAGTGCTTCAGCTTCTAAAAACCCAAAAACAAGGTCTTACTGCTGATGAGATATTTCTAAAACTCTCTCGAGATGAAAATTCGCTCAGTCTTTCCACCATTTATCGCATCCTGCAATGCTTCGTTTCCAGGGGCATTCTTTCCAAAAGCCTGCCCCTTCACTACAAAAAGGCCCTTTACGAAATCCAGGGCATTCAGCATCAGCATGCTCTGCGGTGCCTGAGCTGCGATAAAACCATCCCCATCGAGGACTGCCCCCTCAAAGCACTCGAACAGACCCTCAGCAAAAAAACCAGCTACAAGATCATAGGCCACCGAATGGACATCTATGGCTACTGCCCCGACTGCCAGAAAAAAGTCTGATATTATTCCATCATATAGGGATAGCGGAAATCTCTAGCTGGGATCAGCGTTTCCTTGATCGTTCTCGGACTCACCCATCGCAACAGGTTGAGATAGCTTCCTGACTTGTCATTGGTCCCAGAGGCTCTGGCTCCACCAAAGGGCTGCTGTCCTACCATAGCGCCAGTAGGTTTGTCATTAATGTAAAAGTTGCCAGCCGCATAGCGTAGTTTGCGACAAGCGGTAATCATGGCATATTTATCATACGAGAAGATGGAACCTGTGAGAGCATAGGGCGAAGTTTGATTGCACAGCTCCAGGGTTTCTTCATATCGAGCATCGTCATACACATATACGCTCAACACTGGCCCAAAAATCTCCTCTTCCATTGTTACAAAATGGGGGTTATCCACTTCAATGATCGTAGGCTCCACAAACCACCCTTTGCTGTCATGACCATGACCTCCAGCTATAATTTGCGCTTCGCTTCTGTGCTGGGCTTTTTCAATATAGCTCATGATGGTCTGATAAGCTTTCTTATCAATTACCGCATTCATAAAGTTGGAAAAATCCGTTACATCGCCCATTTTGATTTCTTTTGCCATTTCCATCAGATAGGCTTTAGTTTTAGGCCACAACGACCTGGGCACATAAGCGCGGGAGGCAGCAGAGCATTTTTGCCCCTGATATTCAAAAGCTCCCTGGATCATTGCAGTAGCGAGCTCCAAAGGATGGGCTGAAGCATGCGCCATGATAAAATCCTTGCCTCCAGTCTCTCCCACCATTTTGGGATAGGACCGATAAGCTCCTAAATGCTCGGATACTTCCCTCCAAAGGGTATTAAAAGTAGCATTGGATCCCGTAAAATGAATACCAGCCAGCTCAGGATGAAGGATCACCAGTGCTTTTAGCGACTGGCTCTTGCAGGGAACAAAATTCACCACACCTGGAGGCATCCCTGCTTCCATTAATATCTTCATCAGATAATAGTTCGACAAAAGCGCTGTTGTGGCAGGCTTCCAAACAGTGGTATTGCCCATAAGCGCTACGGAGATATTCAGGTTTAGGGCAATGGCGGTAAAATTAAACGGCGAAACCGTCAGTACAAAACCCTCCAGGGGCCTGTATTCCATCCGGTTGATGACATTTTGGTCGGATATAGCCTGCTGGCCATAGACCTGGGCAGCAAAATAGGGATTAAACCTGAGAAAATCTATCACTTCGCAAGCAGCATCAATCTCAGATTGAAACATGTTCTTGCTTTGCCCCAGCATGGTAGCGGCATTCAGCAAGTGTCGGTATTTTACAGAAATCAGCTCTGCAGCTTTCAGCAGGATGGATCCGCGTTCTATCCAGGATAAATTCATCCATTCATCTTTAGCTTTCAGGCTCTCATTTACAGCCAGGTGAAGCTCTTTCTCTCCTGCCAGATGGCAACTTGCAAGCTGGTGGCCATGGTCATGGGGACAATACACTTTGATGGTTTCGCCAGTGCGTATTTCCTTTCCCCCAATGATCAAAGGAATCTCCACTACTTCAGATAACTGTTTATTGAGTTCTTTTTCAATGCCTGCGCGCTCTTCCGACGCTATCAGGTAATTTTTTTTAGGTTCATTTACCGGTTTTTGAAACGAAAACAAAGCATTATTCATCATCATACTCCTCGAAAAAAATGGTAAAAAAAGAAAAGAGAAAAAAGCCCATGTTATAAAATCATTAACCAAACCGAATCCGTTTTCATCCATTCCTCCTTTCCAAACGCGGGAGGTATAAGCATTTCTACTTATGCCCATTGGTCGGAAGGCATAGCTCATCACCTTAGCCATTCACGACTCAGAGGTTTTTCATAGCGACCTAATTATAGCGGGTGAGACAAGAATTATCAAAACAGCAGGAAATAAGACAAAATGCCCCAACTGCCAGAAAAAAGGAAATTTCCTTTGAACTAAATCAATAACTATTAGTTTATTAAAAGGTTTTCGTTTTTCAGTTAGCATAAAATACTCTCATGGGGGATTAGAATGAAAATTAGTTTTGGCCTTGGCCTGACACTCCTGTTAACTTTGTCTTTATCAGCTTGCAGCATAGGAAGCAGTAGCTCCAAAAATCTTCCGGTGATCAAAGTCAACGACTTGGGAGCAGATCCCACGGCCTATACTGGTAAAATTGCACTAAAGGGTATTGTTCAGCAAATCGATGAAGAAAGAAATATCTTCAACATTATCGACGAAGACGAGTTTGATACTTGTGGCCTGAGCTGTAGCACTGCAGTAATCATTACTATTTATGTGCCTGGGCCATCCCAACCTCTGGGCGAGACTCCCTCCGGATATATATATGAAGGCGCGATGCCTCAAGTAATGGATCTGGTCAGCGTGGAAGGCCAGGTAGTCAAAACAGATCAGCGGTATGTATTTGAAGTGGATCGCGTATTAAAAGGGTCCAGAGCCATCATCAACAAGAAAAGCTAAAGGGCAACTTCTACATGAATATATTTAAACTTGTTTTCCGCAACCTTTTAGGAAGAAAAAATCGATTTGCATTTACCCTCAGTGGTATCACCATGGGCATCATAGCGCTGGTTGTCCTTATCAGCCTGGGTGCAGGTCTTCAAGCTCAAATCCATCAACAGGCTCGGGATCTGGGGGCCAACATGATTGTTACTGCCAAGGGTTGGTGTGCCTATGAGCAAG
>CAZMFK010000094.1:0-6256 GCA_964565545.1 uncultured Caldisericota bacterium
ATCAATTAGAATTATACCAGGGTGCTATCATGCCTGAGCTTGTAAAAAAATTGATGAAGAAAACTTTTTATATGACTTCTGCTTATGATTGGGCAATTTTCCAAAAGTTTAGCCTGCTGGACGGAGAAGAATGGAATAATCAGCCATGGAAAAAACATAGTCAGTTGCGTTATGGGGAAAATCCCCATCAAAAAGCATCCTATTGGATTTCGTGCAGTGAAGTCAATTCTTCGGATGAGTCTATCATGGGATGCAAAGTTTTACACGGGAAAACACTATCTTACAACAACCTTCTGGACATCTCAGCTGGATTAAAACTTTTGGACGAATTCAACGAACCCAGTTGCGTTATTGTCAAACATGCCAATCCCTGCGGAGTATCTTCAGCTGATTCTATTGAAAAAGCTTATTACCAGGCGTTTGAGGCAGATTCAGTTTCAGCTTTTGGTGGAGTTTTTCTTTTTAACGAAACAATTTCTTTAGCTTTAGCTATGGAACTGAGCAAGCTTTTTATTGAAATCATTATAGCTCCTTCGTTTGAACAGGCAGCATTGGAAGTGCTCCAACAAAAAAAGAATATCAGATTACTTCAAAGGTTAAAAAAAGCTAAACCAACCATAGACCAACGATCCCTTTATGAAGGCCTCCTTCAGCAAGAACAAAACACCTCTGTATATCACGAGTTAAAAACGGTAGCAGGAAAAGAACCCAATGAAAAAGAATGTTCTGATATTATTTTTGGAATCAAAGTAGTAAAGCATATGAATTCTAATGCTATTGTATTGGTTAAAAACAAAAGCACTCTGGGTATGGGCATGGGTCAGGCCAATCGAGTGCAAAGCACACGTCTGGCTTTGCAACAAGCACAGGAAAAAACCAAAGGCTCCATTCTTATCTCAGATGGTTTTCTGCCCTTTGCTGATTCCGTTGAAGAAGCAGCAAAACATCAGATATCCATTTTAGTAGAACCTGGAGGATCTATCAAGGATCAAGAGGTGATAGCAAGCGCAAAAGAAAATGGGATAACTCTTGTTTTCACTGGAATGCGCCACTTTAAACATTAAGTTTGCCAAAGGAGGCTAAAATGAAGAAAAGGAATGTTTTAGTGCTGGGTGGCGGTGGAAGAGAACACGCCCTGTGCTGGAAACTATCAAAAAGCTCTCATTTGAAAAGCCTGCACTGCATCCCGGGCAATGCTGGCATAGCTCAAACAGCCCATTGCAATGCTATGATACCTTTGTCAGATTTTAATGCTATAAAACAATATACATCCCTTCATAATATTGATTTAATTGTGGTGGGTCCCGAGCAACCCCTTGTCAATGGTATAAAAGATTTTTTTGAGGATAGCGGGATTGATATTTTTGGACCGGATAAAAATGCCGCACAACTTGAGGGAAGTAAAATTTTTACTAAAAATCTTTTCAGCAAATACAATATCCCTACTCCCTCTTATCACACTTTTTTCAGTTTGGATGATGCTCTATATCATATCCATACTCAAAACCACTATCCCAAAGTGATCAAAGCAGATGGGCTGGCTGCTGGAAAAGGAGTTATTATTGCCCAAAATGAAGAACATGCCGCTTCATCCATCAAGGAAATGATGGAACTTAAAAAATTCCAATCAGCTGGCGAAAAAATTGTTATAGAAGAATTCATTAAAGGTAATGAGCTTTCTTACCAAATCATCCTGAATGGAAGCAGTTATGTAGAATTGAAACCTTCTCAAGACTTTAAGAAAGTTCATGCCCATGACCAGGGGCCCAATACAGGCGGAATGGGCAACCTTTGTCCACCTTCCTGGGCAGATGATGCCAAGCTGGAAATAGCTCGAGAAAACATTATTCACAAATTGGTTCGTTGCATTCAGGAAGAGGGCATCCATTTTTCAGGTGTATTATTTACTGGCTTGATTATGTCAGATCATGAACCCAAAGCCCTTGAAATAAATGTACGCTTCGGAGACCCTGAAATCCAAAGCATTCTCCCTCTCTTAAAGACAGATCTGCTGGAAATTATCATTTCCTGTATAGAAAACAGGCTTGACCAGATATCGCTGGAATGGACTGAGCAGTATAGCTCTTGCATTGTTTTGGCTTCCAGAGGCTATCCTGATGGAAAACTTAGTCTTGGACACTGCATTGAAGGGCTTGATCAAGCTCAATCAAAACAGGATGTTATTATTTTTCATGCGGGTACTCAATTGATTGAGGGAAATATCGTCAATAGCGGTGGAAGGGTATTAAATGTGGTAGGCCTGGGCAAAAACAGGGAAGAAGCCTCAAAAAAAGCATATGAGACTGCAAAACAAATTAATTTTGAAGGAATGCAATATCGTAAAGATATAAGATAAATATTAAATGCTCTTTTTTTGAGCTATCCTGGCTTGATAATAAAGTCCAGCTTCAAGACGAAGTTTTTGTAGTGCACACCCTTTGAGATAGGGGATATCAAAAGTTCCTTCCAAAATAAAGTTATTCGCTAAACAACCTCCGCCACATAATGTTCTTGCCCAACAATCCTTGCAGGCAGAACGAGAAAAAAACCAGGTTTTTTCTGCAAAAGTCCGACCAATCTGGCAATCAAGCTGATCTTTCTGAATAGATCCCATGAGGTATTCTTTTCTTCCATCAAATTGATGGCAGGGATAAAACTCACCCCCCGGCGAAAGAGCTAAGTATTCTACTCCTGCGCCACACCCCGAACAAAGTTTTTCTTTGCACATGCTCTTAGTAAGATCTATTTCAAAATGATAAAACTTAAGCTCCGGATCAACGGAAGATTGTTCCAGCATCCATTCAGTCAGCACTTGATATTCATTTCGAAGAACAGGAAGGTCTTCGTCCTGAATCGCTAATCCATGAATCAGGGAAGCCACAGGTTCAAATGATATCTGCTTGATGCCCATTTCATATAAATGGCGAACTTCCTTTGAAAAATGAAGGCTTTGATGAGTAAAGGTCCCTCGAACATAATAACCACTTTCCAGGTGAGGAATAAGCTTTAAAATTTTTTTTATGCTTCGTTGATAAGTTCCATGTCCCTTTTTGTCTTTTCTGAAAAGATCATTTGTTTTTTTTGAGCCATCAAGACTGAGAATTGCGCTGATATGATGTTCTTTTAAAAAATTGATAATTTCATCATTGAGCAAAGAGGCATTGGTAGTAAGAGAAAACATAAACTTTCGATGATGCTTTTTTTCAAGGGCTCGTGCATACAATACTGTATCATGGATAACAGGAAACGCCATTAAAGGTTCTCCGCCAAAAAAATCAATCTCCAGTTGATTTTGGGATCCACTGTTTCGGATTAGCCAATCCAGGGCAGTCCTAGCAGTGGATGTTTCCATTAGCAATGGACTTAAAGCAGAGGGTTGTTGGTTTTCAAAGCAATAAGAACATCGAAAATTACAGGCTCGTGTTAGCATAAAACAAAGCGATTTTACAACTCGCTGGTCTTTAACGGTATCTAAGGTATATTGCTCAGGAATAAAATATCCATTATTCTGGCCTTCGTTAAGCAACTCCAGCAATGAAGATGTCCAGTTTCCTCGGGCGTAATCCGTCCAGACATCCTGGTCAGTTTGAAATAAAGAATGGGTACTTACATCAAAAAGAAAATATTCATTATTCCATGAAAAAACATGAAAATAGCGATTTATTGGATAACTTAAAACATCCATTCATTGCGTTTTGAGTCTCTATTCTGTTCACAATGCTGATTGCCAACAGTGCAAGAAGTTTTGCATGCAGATTTGCATGGTGTCTGACATTCACGACAATTTGATTTAGTTCTGCTTTGTTTTAGTGTTCCTTTAATCAATAAGCGTAACTTTTTCATTTTTTCCTCCTTTATGCTGAAACATATTATAACATATCCCTTTTTTGCATACTACTGATGCGCAATCGGTTTTTAAAAGCCAAATCCTGAAATCGATCCCAACAAGATATGCTCATCCATACATTGATGCAAATATCCTGCGAAAAACACCTATCCTGGATAATTGCTTCGTGTTCCAGCAACCATTTTTCAAGTAAAGGAAAAACTTCATAATCCGTTTGAATAGTAAGGGTATATCCTCTTTTTCGTTCAGAAAAAATGGCCTTTTGACAAGCCTCTGCTCCTGTGCGCAAATACGCAGAGAGCAGATGCTTTTTACCTAATTTTATTCCTCCAAAATAGCGAATTACAATGATTGCAGTATTCATGAAGCTTCTCTTCTGAAGCAGGCTTAACAAAGGGATTCCGGCAGTGCCAAAAGGTTCCCTATCGTCAGAATATTTTTCAAAAAGCTGGTGCTCCGATGTCCATCGAGTAGCATACACCAAATGAGAAGCTGAAGGATGTTCTATTTTAAGATTTTCTGCTGTTAAATCAAAAGAGTTCTGATCTTGAGCAGAAAAACAGTACCCAATAAAGCGTGATTTTAGTTCAATATACTCTGATTTTCCAGCTTCTTTACATTCCCACATAAAAAAACCCTATGCCAAACTCACTATCAGTCTGGCATAGGGTAATTATACTCCTAAATACTATTTTAAGTATTTTTTAGTTTGGGATCCAGAGCATCTCGAAGACCGTCTCCCAAAAAGTTAAATGAAAGGATCGACAAAAAGATGCAGAGACCTGGCCAAATTACAAGATGAGGAGCCCTCCAAAGGAAATTTTGAGCATTGGAAAGCATATTGCCCCATGTAGGCCATTGAGGGTTTACGCCCAATCCTAAAAAGCTTAGTGTTGACTCATAAAGAATCGACCCACCGATTGCCAAAGTCATCTGCACCAGCAAGATAGCCAGAGTGTTGGGGAAAACATGACGAAGAATGATTCTTGCATTTGAACACCCTATGGCCTTGGCAGCCTCAATGTATTCAAATTGTTTGATTTGAAGCACCAGTCCTCGAACCATTCGTGCAGTACCAGCCCAGCCAAAAATAACAAGGATAACAACAATAGTATAGGGTTTTCCTCCAAAGAAGCGAGCAAGAATGAGCAGTATCGGAAGCGTTGGGACAGAGAAGAAGAGCTCAACAATACGCATGGTAAGAGAGTCTACCCATCCACCAAAGTAGCCAGAGATAGATCCAATAATACCCCCAAGCATACCTCCTGAAATTGCAGCCACAAAACCAATGAGTAAAGAGGTACGCCCTCCGATAAGCAAACGCAATAAAACATCTCTGCCCACATCATCAGTACCAAGCCAATGCTTACTCGTAAAAGGAGCTGCAAAACGATTCATTGCGTCAGCCTTTGTGGGATCGATCACTCCAGGTACAAACTCCATAATCAGATAGGAAGCAATGATTAAAAGCAAAAGAAAAGAAATAATGCAGAATCCTGTTATAGCCATTTTGTGTTTTAAAAAGCGCCTAAGAACCATCTGAATGAAGGTATATTCACCGGCACTTGTAATCTCGCTGAGGATTGGTTCAGGATCTTTAGCGCAACTTCCGCTGGTTTTTTTGTTGTTCATAGGGACAATCCTTTCTTATTTATAACAGGATTAGCGATACGTAATCCGGGGATCAAGAAATGCATAAGAGATGTCGGTAATCAAGGTGAAGAGCATGGTTAGGGAAGACATAAAAATAAGCGCAAGCATGGCAAGGTTGTGGTCACTAGCCATAACTGCATCAAATACTAGTTTTCCAACTCCTGGCCACCCAAACAATTGCTCAATTACTAGTGAACCTGCAAATAACCCTGGAATAGATTGAATCAAAATAGTAGCAATTGGAATCATGGCATTGCGAAGGGCATGCTTGTATATTACTTTGCGTTCTTTAAGGCCTTTGGCTCGAGCGGTACGGACATAATCCTGTCTGACCACTTCCAACATAGCTGAACGGGTATAACGAAGAAGTCCGGTCAGTGATATCAAGGAAACGGAAAGAACTGGAAGTATAAGGTGTCGGATACGATTCAGGAATTTGGCATATAATGGAGCCTGATCATAAGGCATGAGTCTTCCTGCAACGGATAAAGTATCCGAATACATGCCAGTAAACGGAAGACGAAATCCTGGTGGAGGCAAAACTCCAAAAGCTAATATCATTAAGAGAGCAAACCAGAATGTAGGCATAGCTGCCCCGGTAAAGACCATAAAGGTCAGCACATAATCCATTTTGGAGTATTGGTGCATAGCAGAAAATATACCCAGGGGAATAGCTGTACATACAATAAATAATAAAACTACCGCTTGCATGTAAATCGTATTGGGGATTCTGCTAAATAATAAGTCTACTGCAGG
>CAZMFK010000095.1:0-6251 GCA_964565545.1 uncultured Caldisericota bacterium
TTCATCGCTCAGAGTTCTCAGGATGTAATCTGGCATTTCAAGTCCTGGCGGGGAGGCAAAGCACATTTTTGCTCCAAAACGTGCAAGTGATATAGCCAAAGAATGAGTGGTACGACCAAATTTTAAATCACCGGAGATGAGAATATTTAAGGAAGAGAGATTTCCTTTCTCTTTGATAATCGTATATAGGTCCAACAGCGTTTGCGTTGGGTGCTGATGACCACCATCACCACCATTAATTACAGGTACTGAAGAAAACTGGGAAGCTACCCGGGCAGAACCTTCGTTTGGATGACGGATGGCAATAATGTCAGAATAATTCGCAACTGTGCGAATAGTATCTGCTAACGATTCTCCTTTCGAGACAGAGGTTCCCTCAAGGCTTGAAAAACCAAGCACTGAGCCCCCCAATCGAAACATGGCTGATTCAAATGAAAGCCTGGTACGAGTAGATGCCTCATAAAATAAAGTGGCTAAAACTTTTCCTTTGCATAGATCCAGCGCTTTTTTGTTTTCGATGGCAGAGTTCATTTCGTCCGCAATGACAAAGAGCTTCATGATTTCATCATTACTTAGATCTTTAATATTGACAAGGTCTTTTATCATCTTTTTCTCCTTTTTGCAGGATTACTTTTTCTACTTAAATATTATATTAGTATATTAAAAAATTAGGGGAGTTTTTTGAAATCCGAAGAGAAAGTGAATATAGTTTTAGCAGATGATGGAGGTTGCCCATGAAAATCAATGGTTACGATTATAGAGAAGACAGGTTTTATACCAAAAAACACCTCTGGGTCCAGCGTATTGAAAAAAATAAAGCGAGAATTGGATTGGATTCTTTTTTTGTTGAGCGCCTTGGACCTATATCTGATATCGAATTGACTTACCTTGACAATGATTGCGAACTCAATGATTCCATTGCTACGCTCTATTTTGACTCAGAATCAAAAGATTTGCTGGCACCAGTTTCAGGAAGGATTTGCAATGTAAACGAAGAAGTTGAAGAAGATCCCATGATTTTGTTGGAAGATCCTTATGAAAAAGGATGGCTGGTTGAAATCATCCTGCTTCCTGGACAGGATCTTTCTCGCTTAATGCGCAATGATGAAGCTGAATCCTGGTTTCAGTCAGAAACTGAAAAGGAACCGCTTTGAAAATAATTAGAGCTGAAGACATATCAGATCAAGTCGAAAGCCTTTGTTTAAAATGTAATTTCGAGCTTCCTCAAGACATCTTTCAAAGCTTAATAGAAACAGAAAAAAAAGAACAAGTTCCTCGAGCAAAGAAAATTTTGCAATGCTTGATAGAAAATGCCCTTATTGCAAAAAAAGAAAAGATAGCCATATGCCAGGATTGCGGAATTGGAGTTTTCTTTGTTGAAATTGGTCAGGATATTTATATCGAAGGTGATCTTTATCATGCGATACAGCAAGGTATGGCTTCAGCATACAAAAATGGATACCTTCGAAAATCTATGGTAAAACACCCTTTCATAAGAGAAAATACTGGAGATAATCTGCCAGCTGTAATTCACACAGAAATAAAAGAACATAACTGCCTGGTTATATATTTTGCTCCAAAGGGAGCAGGTTCAGAAAATTGTTCAAAAACAAATTTTTTTAATCCTTCAGCAACATTAGAGGAAATACAAAATTGGATCATTGAACAAACCATCAATGCTGCTAAAAAAGCTTGCGGGCCATTGATTTTGGGCATTGGCATTGGAGGGAGTTCCGAATATGCGCCATTGTTAGCAAAAAAAGCTTTATTGCGCAATATGGGGGAAAGAAATCCTGATTCATTAATATGCAAAATGGAGGAAAGCATCACCCTTTTGGCTAACGAAACCGGTATAGGCCCCCAAGGATTAGGGGGAGACATCACTGTTTTAGATACTTTTATTGACCAGTATCCAACTCATATTGCTATGTTGCCTGTTTCGATTAATTTTCAATGTCATGCTGCCCGACATGGGAAAATCATATGGCAATGATTATTCATTGCCATACTCCTTTGGATGAATCCAAATGCAAAGAATTTCGAGCTGGGGATGAAATATTGCTAAGCGGTGAAATATTTACTGCCAGAGATGCAGCCCATCAAAGATTACTTGCATACTATCAAGAGACTCATCAATGGCCAATACCAATAAAAAACCAAATGGTATATTATGCTGGACCAACTCCAAGCGCACCTCATCACAAAGTTGGATCTATTGGTCCGACCACCAGCTCCCGAATGGACCACTTAAGCCGACCTTTATTGGAAAATGGCTTAAAAGGAATGATAGGAAAAGGAGAACGTTCAAAAGAATTTCGTTCATGGATGATTGAGTTCTCTTGCATATATTTTGTAACTATAGGAGGAGCAGGGAGCTATTTATCCAAAAAAGTAGAAGACATGAAACTGTTAATGTATGAAGATTTAGGTCCGGAGGCAATATATATTCTAAAAGTAAAAGAATTTCCTCTATTTGTTGCATATGATTGCTATGGGGGAAGTATTTTCAAATGAAGAAACCCGAAAAAATAAAGCCAAAAGCTATCGCCATATCACATTCTTATGCAGATTTTGATGCTATCGCATCTACGATAGCAGCATCAAAGATTTACTCCGAAGCTGTTCCAGTCTTAAATTATTCCTGCGAAGAAGAAGTTCAACGTTTTTTATCCATATACAAAGATTATTTGCGTTTGATTCCCATTAATAACGTATCGTTTGACAATCTTGAATTAGCAATAATTACAGATTTTCAGGATATTACTCGAATCAAGCCTTTGGTGGCTGTGATGAAAAAAAAGCCACTAAAAGTGATTATCATAGACCATCACCCCCCTGAAGAACCCTTCCGGGGAACTAAACGAATGTTCAAAGACTATGGCAGCACCACTACTATTTTGTATGAACAATTGAAAAAGAAAAAAATTGATTTTTCACCCATTGAAGCAACTCTTTTCCTAATTGGTATTTACGAAGATACTGGATCTTTGACTTTTTCTTCAACTACTGTAAAAGATATTGAAGCTGCAGCTTTTTTTCTTAAACATGGAGGAAAATTAAATGTCATCTCAGATTTTGTTTTTCCGCCTATTTCTGAAGTACAAAAGAGTTTATATACCCATCTTTTTTCCTCGCTCCAAACCATTGAAATCAAAGGAGTCCAAATAGGTCTTTGCGCAGTTGAATCAAAAAAATATGTTGAAGGGGTTTCATTCTTAACTCATCGAATCCTTGAAGCTACTGATGTTGATGCGCTTTTTGTATTAGTAAAATTTAAGCAGGATCTGCTTTTAGTAGGTCGATCTCGAGATGAAAAAATACTTCACATTAACCGAATAATCGAATATTATGGCGGGGGAGGCCACCCTCAGGCTGGATCCGCTTTTATCAAAGACAAACAAATGGATTTGAATTTATTATCTATCAATGTTTTGCGAAAAATTAAAAAACATGTTCGTTTAAGTCGCCAGGTCAAGGATTTTATGAGCAGTCCAGTAAAAGTTGTTAATTCAGAAACTTCTGCAGAGGAAACACTGAAAATTATGTTAAGGTATGGTCATTCAGGTTTGCCAGTAGTAGAAAAAAATAAAGTCATTGGAATAATCTCCCGCAAAGACATTGAGCGTATGAACGAAGAAAAATTACGTCTAAGACCTGTTCGATATTATATGTCAAGAAGTCCTATCACCATTAGCCCGGAAAGCTCACTAAAAGAAGCTGAAAATCTTATGGTAAGTAAAGATATTGGTAGATTGCCAGTAATTTCTGAAGAGAGCATTATCGGCATCCTTACCCGGTCTGATTTGCTTAGAGCACTTTATGGAATCCATAAAAGCTCTTCTCATCGCAAGCATACAACCGAACAGCCCCCTTCCCCAAATAATATTGTTCATTTGCTGGATGCCATTATTCCATCAAGATTTTTAAACATTATAAAACTAATATCCAAAATTGCGGATCAATTTTCTTTTCCAATATATTTAGTAGGAGGCTGTGTTCGCGATTTGTTATTAGGGAAACAAAGCAAAGACATTGATTTGCTCATCGATGGCAATGCTTTGACTATAGCCCAGCAATTTAAAAAAAGATTTCCAGATGCCAAAGTTATATGTAATCATAAATTTAATACAGCTAAAATTATTATGGATGAAGAATTGATTTTTGATTTAGCCAGCGCTAGAACAGAGTATTACGAACATCCTGCTGATTTGCCCAAAGTATCAAGAGGTTCTCTCAGAGAAGATCTTTACCGAAGGGATTTCACCATTAACACTTTGGCTATTTGTTTAAATCAAGATCGATATGGTTATATTATAAATGATTACCATGGGTATGAAGATTTGAAATCAAAAAAAATCAGAGTTTTGCATAATTTAAGCTTTATTGAGGATCCATCAAGAATTTTTAGAGCTATCACCTACCTGCTCAAACTTAAGTTCAATTGGGAAACAAAAACAAAAGAACTAGCTATTAACGCAATGCATTCTGGAATTTTTGAGCGAACTTCAAGGTTCAGGATTCTTTCAGAGTTCATTAGCCTTTTGAAAGAACCTATTTCAATTTCAAAAGCTATGATCAAGCTTAATGAAATTGAAGCAATTCCCATGTTGTCTAGTCAGATTAAACTTAACCACCGTATGCTTCAGACTATCAGAAAGGCAGAAAAGCTTTCCCCGTATCTTTCAGAGGAAAATAGATGGATATTATTTCTCCTTTTGCTAACTCTTTCTGTTGATAACGAAGAAATGGAAGAAATGATGGAAAGATTAAAGCTAAACAGCAAAAAAAAGTCATGCATTATTCACTTTCGGGAGAATCATCGAAACATCCTGAAGCAGCTTAAGGCTCCAGATTTAAAACCATCAGCTATCGTTCATATGCTCAAATCATATAAAAGTGAGGAATTAGCTGCATTAGCAAGCATTTCAGATAAAATTCAGCGTAAAGCAATTGAAGATTATTTTTTTACTTACCGTCACATCCATTTAGAAAGTAACACAAAGGATATAATTTATTGGACTGGCCTGGATGGAAAACCTTTGGGCAAATTGCTTCAACAGCTTCTCAGCTATAAAATTGATGGCTGTATTTCAACCCAACAAGAAGAAAAGAATATGGCTATCCAGTTATCTCAAGGAGTAGATGATGAAGAAAATTAAATTTAGCTATGATCAGATACTTTTTTTTATAGCTTTTATTGGTCTTGCTGTGCTAAAAAATTATACTCACTGGACAAATGATCTCAAAGCTTGGGCTTTTGAAACCACATTAATACTCTTCTTTGTATTGTTCGCTATCATTATTAAATCCAATGTTCAGCTATTTGTAGCCCATTTAGCAGGAGACATTAATGTCAAGATTCAGCGAAAATATTCTTTTTGGCCTTTTCGGTTTATAGATCCAATTGGTTTAGTATCAGCTATTTTTTTTCAAATGGGCTGGGGAAAAGCAATTTCTTCCGATAAAGCATTTAAAGGATCGAAGCGTTTAATACGTTCCATCATTCTTTTATCGGGTCCTTTGGCAAACATAATAATTGCTGTGGCATTTAAGTTCTGTGTCGTCCCTTTGGAAAGTTTTTCGCTTCTTCTTGCAGCATCTGTTGATCTCTTTGCCCGGATTCAATTTCAGTTCGGAATACTGAATTTGTTTCCGATTCCACCCCTGGATGGTTGGTTTGTGTTCCAAGCAGCTATCAAGAAAAACGTAAAAATTAATGAATACCGAAATTATGGATTAATGCTTATTTTAATACTATTCTACTATGATATACTACAAACGCTTGTTTTTTGGATTACCCAATCGCTTATTGGAATCTTTTAAATCTGGGACCCAAACTCTTTATGTAGAATATCCAAATCCTTTTCATCAATTCGCCTGTCCTGATTAAGGTCATAAACAAAATTTACTGAATCAGGACGGATAATCGTATCAAAATGTCTTGAAAACAAACTTAAATCCAACACATCGACTTTTGAATCCTGATTAAAATCAGCAAGAAGAAAACTTCTTCGAGATAAGTTCAATTCGGGCAAAAAAGGATACACTCGAATTAAGCGATTTTGCGAGTTTTTAACAAAGCATCGAGCACTGAAGGTCACTGTTCCAATTCCTTTGGTTTTAAAGCGTATGCTGGCTACATGGTACCGTTGATGCTGATGTTCGTTTTTCCAGCGTCCTTCCCATTCCAATTTAATGTAGTTTCTTCGAATCATAGGATTTGCAGGGGTATAAGGATTATCTCGAAAAAT
>CAZMFK010000096.1:0-6235 GCA_964565545.1 uncultured Caldisericota bacterium
TGTTAAAAAATGCTACCAGTGTGGCAAATGTACTGCCGGTTGTCCCTTGAACTACCTGATGGACATTTCTCCGTCTCAAGTGATTCGTTTTTGCCAGATGGGAATGAAGGAAAAAGTCCTCAACTCCCGTACCATTTGGTATTGTATTTTCTGTGACACCTGCAGTACCCGCTGCCCTCAGGGCGTGGACATCAAAGGCGTCATGGATGCCCTCAGGCGTATGGCCAACCAACAACGCATCAAACCCAAAGCAGATGTCAGAGCTTTAGAAAAGTCTTTTGCCAGCTCTATATATAGTTTTGGCAGAGTTTATGAGCCAGGAGTGGTGGCAGGATTTAATCTCCTCTCAAAAAAGCTTCTGCACGATGTAATCTTGTTTCCACTGTTGCTTGTCAAACGAAAAATCTGCCTCATGCCCCATTGGGTGAGGTTGGCTGAAGTTCGCAAAGTCATGAAAAGAGCAAGAAAAATAGAAAGGGGGAAGCAATAAGTCATGAACTATGCATACTACCCTGGTTGTTCCCTCGAATCAACTTCTCCTGATTTTCATTTGTCCACTTTGGCTCTGATTGATTTTTTAGATCTTGGCATAGAAGAGATACCCGATTGGACCTGTTGCGGAGCCAGCGCTATCCATCCTGACAACAAGCTGATGTCCGTGGCCTTGCCAGCACTTACCCTTGATGCAGCCAACAAAGAAAACAAGGATATCATGGTGCAATGCCCTGCCTGTTTTGCCCATCTGAGAGAGTCCCAGCATGCCATCAAGCAAGCCGACCAAATGAGCAATGACATTACTGAAGTCATTGGCAAAAAAGTGGATGCTTCACTGAAAATCAAACATTTTTCCGAGATCCTGGTGCATGAGTATGGCCTGGACAAGCTAAAGGAAAAAAGAGTGAAATCACTGGAAGGGCTTTCCATTGCCAGTTATTATGGCTGCGTGATCGTCCGTCCCAAAAAGCTCATGGAATATGATGACCCCGAAAACCCCATGCTGATGGACCAACTTATCGAAGCAACCGGAGCTAAAAGCGTTAACTGGCCTTTTAAAACAAAATGCTGTGGAGCTGGCAACTCCATATCTCGAACAGACGTTGTATTGGACCTGACTTACGAAATACTGCGCCTGGCAAAACAAAACGGAGCTGAAGCCATATCAGTGCTTTGTCCTCTCTGTCACATCAATTTGGATCTCAGGCAGAAAGCCATAGAAAAACGTTATAAAGAAAAGTTCAATCTTCCCATCTTTTACTACACTCAATTGTTGGGGCTTTCTTTTGGATTGGATCCAAAAAAATTAGCATTAGACCGCCTTTTTGTTTCTCCTTTCCCATTGCTGAGAAACAAAGGGCTGCTTTAATCGAAGGATGAGGTGTAATATATGGCAAGAATAGGTGTATTTGTATGTTGGTGCGGATCAAACATTGCAGAAACAGTAGATGTAGTCAAAGCTTCGGAAACTATAGCCAAAATACCTGGCGTGGTCTTATCGACAGAATATAAATATCTTTGCTCTGACCCTGGCCAGGACCTGGTCAAGCAAGCGATCAAGGATCATCAGCTGACAGGCGTGGTGGTAGCATCCTGCTCCCCTCGAATGCATGAGCCCACCTTCCGAAAAGCTGCAGCAGGGGCAGGTCTTAATCCCTACATGCTGGAAATGGCCAACATTCGCGAGCAGTGCTCCTGGGTCCACGACAACAAGGAAGAAGCCACTCAAAAAGCGATTGACTTGATACGTATGATGGTCGAAAAAGTCAAACGCAACAAACCTCTTCAAAATGTAAAAATACCGGTTACCAAAAAAGCATTGGTTATCGGAGGAGGCGTAACAGGGATTCAAGCCGCACTGGATATTGCTTCTGCAGGCATTCCTGTGATTCTGCTGGAAAGAGAGCCCTCTATTGGAGGACACATGTCCATGCTTGATGAGACATTTCCCACACTGGACTGCTCTCAGTGTATCTTAACTCCAAAAATGGTTGAAGTCGCCCAGCATCCCCTGGTCCAGATTATTACCTATGCCGAGTTGGATAGTCTGGAAGGATTTGTAGGAAACTTCAAGGCCAAAATCAAGATAAAAGCCCGTCATGTTGATATTGATGCCTGTACAGGTTGCGGAACCTGCTGGCAAAAATGCCCTACCAAGGTAGCCAGCGAGTTTGAACAGGGACTGGGAGTACGAAAAGCCATTTATATCCCCTTCCCCCAAGCCATACCCAGCAGACCCGTCATAGACGAGGAGCATTGTTTGAAGTTTACCTCCAATCGCTGTGGTATCTGCGAAAAAGTATGTCCCACCAAGGCAGTTCATTTTGATGATGAGCCAGTGATTATTGAAGAAGAGGTCGGATCCATTGTAGTGGCAACCGGATATGACATCATGCCTACTTCCGCTTTTGCAGAATATGGCTATGGCCAATACAAAGATGTCGTGACTTCGCTCCAGTTTGAACGCATGGTCTGTGCTTCAGGCCCTACCCTGGGCGACCTGCAACGACCCTCGGACGGTAAAAAGCCCAAAACAGTAGTCTTTGTCAAATGCGTCGGATCCAGAGACCCCGAGCACCACTATCCCTATTGTTCAAAAATCTGTTGTATGTACACTGCCAAACAAACCATGCTCTTCCGACACAAAGTCCATGACGGCAATGCCTACGTCTTTTACATTGATATCCGTTCCAATGGCAAAAACTATGAAGAATTCGTACGTAGAGCTTGTGAGGAAGAAGGAGCCCAATACATTCGGGGTAGAGTATCCATGATTTACCAGGATGGCGAAGATTTGGTGGTCGAAGGTGCGGATACCCTGACCAATTCGCAGATTAGAATCAAAGCGGATCTGGTAGTTCTGGCTACTGCCATGAAACCTCCGGATGGCATTAAAGAGCTGGCTCAAAAGTTGGGCATTGGGTACGACCAGTATGGATTTTTAACTGAAGCCCACCCCAAGCTTAAGCCCGTTGAGTCATCAACCGCAGGTATCTTTTTAGCTGGTTGTGCACTCAGTCCCCGGGATATTCCAGATTCAGTTTCTGAGGCCAGTGGCGCAGCAGCCAAAGTTATGGGACTTTTATCCAAAGATGAGTTGGAAAAAGATGGAGTGGTGGCAAATGTCCGGGAATGCTCCTGCACTGCCTGCCAAAACTGTATCCGGATCTGTCCCTACGGAGCAATAGCGCTTAAAGACATCAAGGATCGGCAGGGCAAGCTCATTCGTCAGGTAGCCAATGTCAATCCTGGCCTGTGCACCGGATGCGGCACCTGTGCTCCAAGCTGTCCATCCCGAAGCATTGATCTTCAGGGCTTCACGGACGAGGAATTATACGCCGAAATCAACGCCATGGCGGAATTATAAGGAGGAAATGATGCAGGATAACTGGGAACCCAAAATCATTGCTTTTGTGTGCAACTGGTGTACTTATGCAGGAGCTGACCTTGCTGGAACTTCCCGCTTCAAATATGCTCCCAATGTGCGAGTAATCAAAACACCTTGTTCAGGACGTATTGATCCTATGTTTATAGTGCACACCCTTGAAAAGGGAGCGGATGGCGTCATGATATCCGGATGTCATCCCAATGACTGTCACTACAATGAAGGCAACTTCAATGCCCGTCGAAAGTACATAGTCATGAGGGCTCTTCTGACTCAGCTGGGCGTGGATATGGAGCGAATTACCATCTCCTGGTGCTCAGCATCAGAGGGGATCAAGTTTGCCAATCTCGTTAACGAAGTCACAGAAAAAATAAGAAAGCTGGGACCCTACAAAGACTTTGTCCAGCTCAACCAGAGCGAGAGGTGATATGATGGAACAATTACAAAAGAAGGTGCAAGAATTATTAAACAACAAAGAAGTGGATATCGTTATTGGCTACACTGCTATTAGTGAGACTGAAACCAAGCCCATTTTTGTCAAAAAGCCTGAAGATGCTTCAAAGCTGGTTTTTAATGCTTACTGTTACAACAATCTGGCAACCTATCTAACCCGCAAGGATATCAAGGCTTTTAACAAAATTGGCATCGTGGCCAAAGGTTGCGATATTCGAGCCATCATTAACCTGATTACCGAAAATCAGTTCAAGAGAGAAAAAGTGCTTATCATTGGTATGAGTTGCGAAGGAGTGACTGATCCCAGGAATACCGACAAAAAAAGTATTAAATGCGATGTATGTAAAGTACACAACCCTCATATCGCAGATATCGTGATGGGCGAAAAAGTAGCTGAGACCATCGCTATGAAAGAAAAAATCCATCATGCGGATCTGGAGGAGTTCAACAAGAAAACAAGGGAAGAAAAATGGCAGTTCTGGAAAGAACAATTTTCCAAATGCATTCGCTGTTATGCTTGTCGCCAGGCCTGTCCCATGTGCTATTGCAATCGCTGTATTGTGGATTTGAATACTCCCCAGTGGATTGATACCCGCTCGAATCCGAAAGGTGCTTTTTCCTGGAATTTGGTCCGGGCCTATCATTTGTCAGGAAGGTGTATCGATTGTGGCGAATGCGAGAGGGTTTGCCCGGTCAATATTCCCTTGATGCTATTAAATCGTACCCTCCAGGAAGAAGTTCAGCGTTCCTTTGATTTTGAGGCAGGCTATGATCTTGAGGCCTCTCCTCCGCTGACAGTTTTTGAAAAAGACGACGAAGAAAATTTCATTCGATGAAGGAGGATTAAAGTGGCTGATTTATATCTAACCCATGAAAAAGCTGTGCAAATGCTAAAAGACATCGCTCAAAAAGGCATTGAAGCATTTGGCCCAGTTCAAAAAGACGGATCGCATTTAATTGAAAAAATCACAGAGAGCTCCCCCATTGACTTTAATTACTTTATTACCAATAACTCCATCAAAGAAGCGCTGTTTCCCCGCTACGAAAAAATCCTGTCCTACAAAATCAATCAGGAAGGCGTTGAAGTAGAAGACGTAGCAGTTGACAAGTCCATTGTCATTATGGGGGGGCACCCCTGTGATGCTGCTTCTATTCCTTTGATGGAAAAACTCTTTGGCTGGGATTTTAAGGATAAATTTTTTCTTCAGCGCAGGGAAAACACCACTATTATCACCCTGGCTTGCGAAGAAGCAGACAAAGATTGTTTTTGCACCAGTTTGGGCTATTCTCCCCGAGGAGAAATCGGCTCCGATATCTTGCTGGAAAGAGTGTCTGACCAGGGATGGAAGCTCAAACTGCTGACTGACAAGGGAAAAGAATTTGCCAAAACTTATGAAAGCTACTTTCAGTCTTCCCTGGATATTGATAAACAATATCCCAAACTGTCTGACCAGGATGTGCCGGTTCAATTTGATCCCAAAGTAGTCAAAAAATGGATTGACACTCATTTTGAAGATCCCCTGTGGGAAGAAATAGCATCTAATTGCTGGAGTTGCGCAGCTTGCACCTATGTCTGCCCTACCTGCCACTGTTTTGACATTACGGACGATGCTACCATGTGGAGCGGAATTCGTACAAAGAACTGGGACGCCTGCACTCTTCCGTATTTTACCCTTCATGCCTCCCAGCACAATCCCCGAGAGCAACACTTCCAGCGATATCGTCAACGTATCAATCACAAATACAGCATATATGTCAACCTGTTCAATGCCATATCCTGTACCGGATGTGGTAGATGCAGTCGCGCTTGTGGCGCCAAAGTCAATATTTTGGAAGCAATAAAGATGATTGCTTCTGCAGCAGGAGGTAAATAATCCATGTCTGACAATGTGTACATGCCTTATCTGATGAAAATTACAGATATTCGCGATGAGACTCCCGACACCCGTACTTACCGTTTGGAGTTCACAAACAGCGAAGATGCTGATAAGTTTTCTTTCAAAGCAGGTCAGTTTGGTCTGTATTCTGCTTTTGGCGGAGGGGAATCCACTTTCTGCGTCGCATCTTCTCCCACTCGAAAAGGATACATCGAATGCACTTTCCGGGTGATGGGCAGAGTTACAACTCAGCTCCGGGACATGAATGTAGGCGATATCGTGGGATTTAGAGGGCCTTATGGCAATTTCTTTCCCATTGAAGAAAAGTTTTATGGAAAGAACATTACCTTTATTGCCGGGGGCATTGGATTGGCTCCGGTAAGATGCGTCATCTGGAACATACTGGATTTGAGAGACAAATTTAAAGAGGTAAACATCGTTTATGGGGCCCGTACTTTCCAGGATCTGGTATATAAAGACGAAATCAAGGAATGGGAAGATCGCAAGGATGTCAACCTTGTGAAGA
>CAZMFK010000097.1:0-6209 GCA_964565545.1 uncultured Caldisericota bacterium
CTACCGACATTGCAGAAGAAATTGGTCTTGGAAATCGTATTAACATGATCATGCAATCAGCTTTTTTCAAGTTAGCCAAGGTCATAGATATTCATAAAGCCATAGAGTATATGAAAGAAGCAGTAGAAGAAACCTATGGAAAAAAAGGCGAAAAGATCGTCCAAATGAACAATCTTGCTATTGATAAAGGCGTTCAAGCTTTGACAAAAATTGAAATTCCCCCCGAATGGATAAAAGCTGAAGATCACAAAAAACATAATAATGAAAAACAACCTGAGTTTATAAAAAATGTTCTTATCCCTATGAATCGTCAAGAAGGTGATACCCTACCTGTTAGCGCATTCTCTGATAGGGAAAATGGCTGTTTTCCCATGGGCACTTCTGCTTATGAAAAAAGAGGAATTGCCATTCATACTCCTGAATGGCAAATTGACCATTGCATTCAGTGCAACCAGTGCTCTTACGTATGTCCCCATGCAGCTATACGTCCATTTTTAATAAGCGAAGAAGAATTAGCTCATGCGCCCAAAACTTTAAACACCAAAAAAGCTCTGGGGAAAGGGCTTGAAAAGTATCATTTCAAAATTCAAGTAAGTCCTTTGGATTGTACTGGATGCGGAAACTGTGCAGACATATGCCCTTCCAAAGAAAAGTCCCTTATAATGAAACCTATCCAATCCCAAGAAAATGAAATTGATCATTGGAATTGGATGATTAAGCTTCCTGAAAAGAAAAATCTAATGGATCCGTTTTCAGTCAAGGGAAGTCAATTCATTAAACCATTACTTGAATTTTCTGGAGCTTGTGCTGGTTGCGGTGAGACACCATACACCAAGCTTATAACGCAATTATTTGGAGATCGCATGCTAATTGCCAATGCTACAGGGTGTTCCTCTATTTGGGGAGCATCCGCACCTTCCGTGCCATATTGCGTAAATGATGAGGGCAAAGGTCCTGCCTGGGCAAATTCCCTTTTTGAGGATAATGCTGAATATGGTTTTGGAATGGCTCTGGGAATTAAACAAATTCGAAATCGCATAGCAGATCGAATGATGCAATTATCCAAGCTTTCCATTTCAGAAGAACTTCGAAACTACCTTTTAGCATGGATTAGAGATATGAACCTGGCTGAAGCTTCCAAAGAGCATTCGTCAAAAATACTTCAATTGATAGACAAAGAAAAAACATCAAACAATGAAATACAAAGCCTTGTTGAAGAAATCAAATCCTATCAAGACTATTTAATCAAAAAATCCGTCTGGGTTTTTGGAGGAGATGGTTGGGCTTACGATATTGGCTATGGTGGTTTGGATCACGTGGTTGCCTCTGGAGAGGACATTAACCTTTTAGTGCTTGATACCGAAGTCTATTCCAATACCGGGGGGCAATCATCCAAATCCACTCCTACTGCAGCTATCGCTAAATTTGCAGCATCAGGTAAAAAATCAAAGAAGAAAGACCTGGGACTCATGGCAATGTCCTATGGATATGTGTATGTAGCACAAGTAGCTATGGGAGCTGACAAAAACCATCTCGTTAAAGTTCTTAAAGAAGCTGAAACCTATCAAGGACCTTCATTGATTATTGCCTATGCACCTTGCATTAACCATGGTATAAAAAATGGCATGGGCAAAACGCTGGAGCAAGAAAAGTTAGCCGTTGAAGCAGGGTATTGGCATTTATACCGCTATAATCCATTATTGAAACAGGAAGGAAAAAACCCCTTTACTTTAGATTCAAAACCTCCAACGGGTTCGTTTCGTGATTTCATTATGAGTGAAATACGGTACTCGTCGTTAAAGCTTGCCTTCCCTGAACTAGCCGATCAACTTTTCGAAAAAGCTGAGCAGGATGCTAAAGAACGTTTGGAAAACTATCTCCGTTTAGCTAAAAACTAATTCTATTCGTCGGAGCATTCCAAAAAACCCGCAAGGAAATCTTGCGGGTTTTTTATTTTTCTATACAAATCTAGGCATGTAAAACAAAAAAAATAAACAATTATACAGAAAGGAGATTGTTTTGAAAAAAATCAAAATTTTGGGTTTTGCTGGAAGTTTAAGATTAAACTCATACAACCTTAAATTGTTAAATCTGTTTCAATCCATTTTAGGTGATCAAGTTGAAATGGAAATTTTTCCTTTGTCGGAAATACCTTTATACAATGCCGATTTAGAAGAGGCACATTTTCCACCGCAGATTGAAATGTTTAAAGAAAAAATTCGTTCAGCTGATGGCATCATTATTTCTTCTCCAGAATATAACTACTCCGTTCCGGGAGTACTCAAGAATGCTATTGACTGGGTTTCACGTCCTCCTAAAAACATTCCTTTTGAAAACAAGCCAGGAATAATTATGAGCGCATCTACAAGCCGTTTTGGAGGAGCAAGGTCTCAACAACACTTGCGACAGATTCTTTCTGCAGTAGGCATGTTGCTTATGCCTCAGCCAGAATTATATATTCCAAAAGCAGATCGCTTGTTTGATAGTAATCATCCAATGGATGATGCAAGTATCGAAAGGATAAGAAAATTTGCACATTTAGCTTTAGCTTTCATCCAAAAACAAGACAGATCCTGCTAAGCTCTCAGGAATCTATGTCATAGGGCCAGGAAGTGAATCCTCCAGTCAAACTAAACACATTCCTCATTTTTAAACGAATCATTCTTTCAGCTCCCATGACTGACTGCACTCCCGAATTGCAATACAGCACAAGGTAATCATCTTTTGATATTTGGAGTTCAGCCAGGGTTTCTTCGGAGATGAGCTCTAAAGGTAAATGAATGGCTCCTGGCAGGTGACCTTTTTTATAATCATCTTCAATGCGTAAATCAATAATTTTCCAAGGAAGTTCCTCCAGGTTATCATGTAACTCTTTGGGGCTAATATGCTGGAAGAACAAATGAAATTGCTCATTTGTGATATCATCAGAACATGGGAAATAAATGTTAACTTGTCTTTTATCAGCTATCCACTCCACTCGAGCTCCCATTTGTTCTGCAACAAATCTAACAGGTACCAAAGTTCTTCCATTCTGAATAACTGGCGCTACATCTAAGTGGCTTAATTCAATTTCTCGATCAATTCTAATTTCAGCTTCAGTTTTGTTGATCCATAGTTTCACCGTAAGTTTGCCTAAAGAAAAGGATACGTTGGACACTAATCGTGTTTCAGGATTCATTTCATAGCTGACTTTAGCTCCTAACTGCTCACCGAGAAATCTGAATGGAATCATGGTTCTTCCTTGCATCACCTGAGCTGGAACATCAAGCAAACGTAGATCCTTGTTCACATATACTTCTTTTTTATCTAAAACCATGGAAATATGTTTATGATTCATGGGATAAACATAAATCTGAATAATAACAGATGACGAAGAGTCTTCGCCAAGTTCAGGACCAATTGCCCAGCGCGCAGAAAGCTCTTTTCCTTCTTCAATTTCCTCAGGAGCTATTACTCCAATACTTAAGGTATAGGAATCTTTTTTTTCTAATGGACCGAGAATATCACTTTGTTGAACACACACACCATCAAGGCATATTTTCATGCGATACTCTTTTGGAAGCTGTCTTATGGCACTAAATAAATATGTCATTTCGGGATCTTCAAGAGGGTAAAAAGGAATTTCAATCAGGTTAAAGGAAGCTGAAGATATGGGAATAAAAACTTGAGTTTTATTTGTTAAGGAAGTACTCTCATCAGCATTTGCATAATTGAAACAGAATAAGAAAACTACTACCCAAACATAAAGCTTCCAATATTTAATAAACATTTCAAAACCTCCTCATGTGATTATATAATACTATGTTGAAGCTGTTTTTCCAATGCTTTGCATTTAACAATTGTAAAGTTTTGCAGAGAAATGGGTTAGTATTAGTTTTTTATTCTTTTTAAAAAGAGCATGAAACGTGGAGGAAAATATGGTTAAAGAAACAATATATGAAGAACATAAAGCGACTGAGATTTATATTCAGCAATCCGAAATTAAATCTATAAAAAAAACTCATACCCAGCAAACTGGCCTTAGAATCTATTATTCAGGGCTAATTGGAGTTGCAGGAGCAATTGGTCCACATGATGAAATTGAATTAGAAAAAAAAGCAATGAGCATGCTACAAAACAAAATACCCTACCTGCCAGATCCTACAGAAGAACAACAGATTTATCTGATTTACAATTATGATGTTGCTCATGGAACTGATTTTATTGCTGACATGGAATCATTAATCCAGTCATTAAGACAGGAATTTTCAGATTTTTCTTTCAATAATCTTATTCAATTAAAAGACCAAATTTATAAGATTCAAAATAATGCTGGGCTTTTTTTGTATTATCAGGACCATTTTTTAGATTTGAAATTGAGCTTTAATCATACCAACTCTAAAGATGAAACAGATGGTTTGTTAATTTGTTTTGGCAGAAGATATGATTACAACATTTTTCTAAAATATTGCCGGGAAAAGCTTCTTAGTTTTAAAAAAAAGATAAATTTTCCCAAACAGGACACCCTGCCTTTCATTTTTCCTTCCAATAACCGTTTTATTTTTAGCCAAATTATTCATGACCTTAATGGAGTTAATGTGGTAAAAGGTACATCGAGATGGAGCAATAGCATGGAGCAGATAAAATTACATCCTGATTTTACCTTCATGCAATCACATCACTCAGAAAATCTCCTTTGTCCATTTTTTGATTCAGAAGGAACAGCACACATGGAAAATGACTACCGATTCCCTTTAATTGAAAGGGGGAAGGTGATTAATGCCTATACGGATAAAAAAACAGCTATGGAATATAACATGCCTCATACAGGCAGTGCAGTCTCAAATCATGATGAAATTCCTCATCTCGGTTTTTTAAATTTTGAAGTACAAGCAGGAACAAAAACGACAAAAGAACTACTTGAAGGAAAGCATGGAATATTAGTTGAATCAATATCCGATGGTAATTTTTCTTCAACTGGAGATTTTACGTGTATTGTTAATAAATCTTATTTAACTGACGGGGAAACACTTTTAGGTTCTCTTCCTTCATTAATGCTAAAATCATCTTCGGATGTCATGTTTGGATCAGATTTTATTGGAGTTAGTAAAGACCCTATTTATCCCCTAGCCCAAGAACATGCCATTTTAATGAACTTTGGTTTTTCAAGAGTGTAAGCTAAAATAAAAGAATTCTTTAGGGAGGTAACTGTTTGTTAAAGCAAGTATCTTATCTAAACTGGTTAACAAGGACTGCTATTCTTTTAGCGATTTTGATTGTCATTCAAATGGTAGGCTTGCCCCAACCATTTACAGGACCCATTGTTAATTTTATTCTATTTTTTACCATTAGTGTGGTTGATTTGGGAAGCGCAGTAGTTATCGGAGCAATAAGTCCATGGATTGCTTTTTCCCGAGGCATACTTCCTCCTCCATTAGGTCCCATGATTCCATTTATCATCATGGGCAATGTGGCTATGGTTTTTATTTACAAGCTGGTATCCCATCCAAAATTTATCCCTGCAAATCTATTTTTTCGCTCAATTCTTGGAGTATTGGCTGGTGCTTTGATTAAATACCTTATTTTGTCTTCAGCAGTTAAGTATTTTGTTCAGGTCCCTGCCCCCATTGCTCAAATGATGTCCCTGCCACAACTTTTTACAGCGTTGGGTGGTGGTCTTTTATTTTTGATTATTGACCCTCTTTGGAAAAAAGCTAACAAAAAAAGATAAAGCCCAGAACTCAGGTCCTCTTGAGAAATAGTACATCATTAATAGTTCATCCTCAGTTCATATTTACTCAAATTCCCTTTCAATATTCAAAGATTAATTCTTTTCAAAGCTTGAAATAGAGGATGTTTGGGTTACCTTATTTAGTAAGTAGGGGGAAATAATGATTGGATTGGTACTTGAAGGTGGTGGAGCCAGAGGTTCTTATCAAATTGGAGCTTATAAAGCCTTAAAAGAAGAAGCCTATGATTTTCAAGGAGTCTGTGGCACCTCCATCGGGGCTTTGAATGGAGCCTTGATAGCCCAGGGCGATGAAGAAAAAGCTTATGACCTTTGGGCAAACCTTCAACCCTCAGAACTTTTTGGAATACCAATAAAGTCTTGGAATTTACTTAGTGGGAAAGACCTTCAATTAAACGATCTTCCCGAATTGCTTAAAGTTGTTCAAAATCTATTGCACCAAAAAGGCCTTGACATACAAAAGGTTAAAGATCTTTTGCAC
>CAZMFK010000098.1:0-6154 GCA_964565545.1 uncultured Caldisericota bacterium
AAAGTAATCTCCAGGTGCCCGGGATGGTAAGAGGGAATAAAGATGAGCATCAGAGGCAGGAGGCAAAGTCCAAGGGTAATCCTTTTCATCCACGCTTTGCTAAAGATCAGGGATTGATTTTTTAAAATAAGCCAGGCCATAAGCAAAAGGACATAAAACATGGAAGCTACTGGCAAACCTGGAAATGAGATGAAACGATAAGACCAGAAAATGGATTGGAAAGCTTTCACCAGAAAGAAAAAATAATGATAAAGCTGCTCTAAAACCCATCCGAGCGGTATAAATGGCAAACTCCCAAAAACAAGACTCAGCCATGATCCTATAAAAAAAAGAGCCAGAAGAGGAGAAAATAGAAAAACAGTGATCATCCCCAGGGGCTGAAGGGTATGAAAATGTGCGGAAGCAACAGCCATCAGCGGCAGAGGCAATATCCAGAAGCCCCAGGAATAACGCCCCAACTCAGCAACCAGCAAAGCTCCGATAAAAGACATTTGAAAGCCAGGCTGGAAGAGTAGCCAGGGATTCCAAAGCAGTATTAACAAAGCACTGGCACTCCAGGCCATATGGGCCTGGTAATGGCCCCGATAGATAATGGCCAGCAGGAGCATGGAGCTCATAAAAAAAGCTCTAAGGGCTGATACCTGAAACCCTCCAATAATTAAATATAAGCCAAGCACCATGAGCACGATCCATTCCCTTTGAGGTGTGGAAATGCCCATAAAATAAAGCAATACCATCAAGAGGCCCATTAAAAAATAGAAGTGGTAACCGGATACCGCTAAAAAATGAGCCAGGCCGATTTCCTGAAAATAGAGATAGGTTTCTGAATTGCGAGGAAAATCACCCAACAGCATGCCTTTGAGAAGTTGCTGCAAGGGCTGGTGAGAGCTTACTCGATCCACCTGCAAAGCCACCCAGTTTCTTAAGCCTCGAAGCCACTGCATCCAAAATGGAGCTACTGAGTGAAGCTGAATATGATCTAAGTCTTCTATGAGCAGCATCCCCTGGTACCGGTTGCGCAAAAGAAAATCACTTACTTTTCCCCCATGGGTGAAATATTGATGGGGATCTTCAATACGGGCACTGAATGCAATCCTGTTGCCTTGCTGAAGCAGGTTTTCTGCCCTGGCAGAAGGATTGCCTGGTTCCATGCGCCCTTTTACCCAAAGACGATGCCCCTGATGTGTTTGAAAAGCAAAAGTAAATCTATCATCATTAAACTCTCCGCTTTGTAGTATTTTGCCTGCAAAACCATGCTCCTGCCCTGCATGCAAGTAAAAAGGGTGGATTTCAGGCTTTCGAAGGGTATTCCAGGTGTAGGAACTGATGAAGCAGAGGAGTGCAATCAAAAAGATTTGAAAGCTATCCTGCCGACGAAACATATAAAGGCAAAAAACCATAGTGGCAACAAGAAGCAGGGCCCAGACGATAGATACATATATCAGCAAAAATCCTGCAATATAGGAAAAAAGTAAAGCAAGAATCAGGTGAGAGGATTTGAAATCAATTCACCCGGATGTGGCTTCGAAGATTTTCAAGCGTTTTTGGACCAATTCCAGGCACATTGACTATTTCATCAACCGAAATAAAAAAGCCGTTTTTTTCCCTGAATTCAATAATTGCACTGGCTTTTGCCGGACCGATCCCAGGTAGTTGGGTTAACTCTTCTACAGAGGCGGTATTAATATTCACCCGTGAATCCTGTGTCACCGGACTGGCTTGTTTTGTCGCAGGATTTTGGCTTAGGGGAGACACTTCAAGCTCTTCCGCCCGTACTTGAAAGGGGATGACAATGCGTTCGCCATGACGCAAAGGCCGAGCGAGGTTGATCTGGGACATATCCGCTGTATTGTGCAATCCTCCAGCCGCTTTGATAGCATCATCCACACAGGCATTGCGCTCCAGCCAGTGCAATCCCTCATCTTTGATAGCACCTACCACATGGACGCGAATTTGTTGAATTTCACTGCCAGCAATCAACTGGGGGCTTAAATCGTCTTTACTGCTTTTTTGCTGACCAAGATAATAGCCAGAGGTAAAAAGAAAAAAGGAAGCCAGAATAAGAGGAAGCCATGGAATATTTCTCATATAGGAACTGCCTTAATTTTTCAGTAGATATTTAAAGCGCTTGGTATTTTTGAAAAACAACAGCAATGGAGAAGCCATCATCAAGGCAAGGATGATTTGGGCAGGGAGGGTTTTAAAGTCCGATCCGATGAGCCAGGCATGGATGCCAGCCAGCAGGAAGGCAATCAGTTGTAGCATATGAACTATTTTCCAGCCTTTAAGATATTTTCGAAGCACTGCCACCAACACTCCCACCGTAAAGACGATCAGGGCTACTTTCCCTCCCATGCGCAGGAAAGTTTGAAAACTGTCATACAGGGGAAGGAAAATCTGCCATCGTCCGGTTTGAAACACCAGCGCCAGAGGGTGTAATAGCATCAATACCCAGCCGGTTCTGACCAGTAAGTGATGGCTTTCAATAAAGGGCTTTTTGGTTTGTTGATACTGCCATTCTTTAATATAGGCTCCCAGCAAGGAAAGAAATACCATGCCAAACCCTGCCAGGCCTGCATAACGCAACAAAGCGCTCCAGGTCCAGAGCCCTGCCTCAGGTGGGCTAACGAGCACAGGGATCATAGCTAAAATCCATATGAGCGCAAAAAAGATATAAAACCAGGGAAATGCTTTTTTCATTTGCTTAGGTCCTCCTTTTGTTTTTCCTGAATCATATGACTGGCATGATACGAACTCCGAGTCAATGGAGACGAAGCTACCTGCTTAAAACCGATATGGAGTGCCATCTGGCGATAGCTTTCAAATTGCTCGGGCGAAATATAAGCTGCTAAAGGATAGTGCTCCTGGCTGGGAGGCAGGTATTGCCCGATGGTCAAGGCATCGCATCCGTGCTCATGAAGATCATGAAGCGTTTGCGCTACTTCTTCGGTAGTTTCTCCCAGTCCCAGCATGATGCCGGACTTGCTGAGAATGGAAGGATCCTTGCGTTTGATTTGGGCGAGAAGATTTAAAGAACGTTGGTAATCAGCTGTGGGACGTACCATCGGATACAGGCGGGGAACAGTTTCGATGTTGTGATTGTACACTTCAGGGCAAGCATTGATTACCACCTGGATAGCTTCAGCAGAGCCAGAAAAATCCGGGGTTAGCACTTCAATCGTGCAGGCAGGGTGATGCTGGCGAATTTCCAGGATGCACCGGGCAAAATGATGAGCTCCTCCATCGGGTAAATCGTCGCGGGTAACGGAGGTGATGACGGCATGTTTCAGATGGAGCGCTTGACAGGCCTGGGCGAGGTGATAGGGCTCCTCGGGATCAGGGGGCGGAGGAAGTCCTTTTTTGACATTGCAAAAGCTGCATTTTCGGGTGCAGATATCGCCGAGAATGAGAAAGGTGGCTGTACGGTGGCCATAGCATTCGGTGCGATTGGGGCAGTTGGCCTCCTCGCAGACAGTATGCAAATGAAGCTTTTTAACCAATCGGTTGACTTCGTGATATTCAGGATTTCGCTGTTGCGTATTTTTCAACCATAATGGCTTGCGTTGGTAATCACTCATGCAGGGATACCTTTTGCATAAAAGTATTCAGGGGAAGCTCCCGGATCTGACAAGACATCACCTTAGAGATGCTTTCAAGAAGTTGATCCATAACTAAGTTCATCTCGACCGGGTTTGCCAGCAACTGCGCCAGTGAGGTTACGCCCTTGTCGACAATGCCGCAGGGGGTGATATAGTGGAAAAAGTTGAGATCGGTACTGATGTTGAAGGCAAAGCCATGCATGGTTACCCATTTTTGCACCGCAAAGCCTATGGCAGTGATTTTTTCCTCAGCTACCCATACTCCCGTCAAACCCTGAATGCGTTGAGCTTGAATCTGGTAGTATTGAGCCAGGCAGTGGATGATGGATTCTTCCACCAGCTCGACAAACAGCTTGATGCTGTTGTCCCAGTTTTTTAAATGGACAATGGGATAGCCTACCAGCTGACCAGGACCATGAAAGGTCACATCTCCTCCCCGGGTGATGGGAAAGATTTCTATTCCCTGCTGATGGAGATATTCGTCGGAATAGAGAATGTTGCTGCGCCTTGCGTGCTTGCCTAAAGTAATGACGGGCGGGTGTTCGCAAAGGATAAGGAGGTCTTCCACTTCATCAGCTTGCCTCATTTTCAAGTATTGCTGCTGAAATGCAAGCATTTTCCCATATGCTATCAAGCCTGCTCGAACTACTTGCAGAACCTTCATTTACCTGCCTTTATATAATTATCTTACGCTCTATGGATAGTTTACCTGTCGAGTTTTAGATGTAAACACCTTTACGATAATCCTTAAGCAAAACTATTTCAATGCATTGATCGGAAAAAATCTCAACACTATGCTTGCCATTTTTCCGTCAGATGAGGGCTAAGCAAGATTTTTGTGCAAACTCATTCATAAGATAACTCGCATATACGCTTTTAAAGCTTAAATTGAATGAACAATTGGGTCAAAATCTAAAACTAATAAACTAATACTATTTTTTGTTTTTTTGTATCATACTCAATATTGGCTAGGGGAAATATTTGTTCAAAAGCTTTAACAGGAATAAAATACCTTCCAGAACAGATCCTTGGAAAAGAATCTAACAATATTTCATCCTGATCTTTTTGTACCATTTTGCTATCATCTGAAAAAGTTATCATTATATCTCTGTAAAGAATACAGCATCTTCTGGTAGCAGCATCAAAGCTTACTCTCGCTGCAAGTGTTTCAAATATTATTCGTACAGGGATATAAAAGTTACCTTGATATAGATGAGGTGGATACTCATATACCACCGTTTGATTGTTGACTTGTAACTGCGGATCATTTAGTCTCATTGTGATGTTCATGCGCTGTTCAACTAAATCCAAGCGAACCGGCACAATCGACGTTACATCATTGAACTCAATGGATATGCTTCCTATTAGCAAGCCACTAGAGAAAGGTAGCAAGGAGGGATTTATAAAAACAACAAGCTTGAAAACATTTTTAACAAATACTTGATTTTCGGATAGTGTTATCCATGGATCAGAGGCAGCAAAAAAAACTTTTATTTCTTTTTGAGTTTCGTTTTTTAAAAGCAGTTCCAAAGGAAAAAGGTCAGCTTTGGTTTGTCGGTCAAAATCTAAAAATTTTGGATTTGCTTTAAGTATGGGTTCTTCTTGCAGTAAAAAAATCAGTAATTGTTTTGTTCTTGTAAGACCTGCTTCATTTCTAACTAATATGCTGATTTGATTTTCGCCAGGCATCAAAACAAGTTTATAAGTAAAAGATCCATTTGTTTCATCGAAACTCACCATATTTTGATTGATTTCAAGGCTGACATTAAGATCAAGCTTTCTTTCTCCAAAGTAGTTGATGACAAACATACTAATGTATCCAGAAATAATAAATTCTTTTTGATGGGTTATTATCTCATCTTTAGCGGGAGTTTTTACAGTTAACTCATGGCAAATCGTCGCTACTTTTATTATTTCCGTTTTTTTTGTTTCAGTGTATTCATTTTTTTGTGCATACCAGGTAATCTTCATTACAAAAATAGCCTCTTGTAACCCTTTTTCTGTTAGGCCAATTTCAACTGCTTGTCCTTGAAATATTTGCAGATTATCCGCCTGATCGTTGTAATAAAAGTAAATTGTTGCATCAGGATCAGAGCAATTAAAAGTTATCATGGGAGGTTCAACAAACCAACCATTCTCGCCTTCCTTTCCTCCTAAAAGCTCAATGGAAGAATTCAAGGAGAGAAAAGTATTATTGGCATAAGATTGAGCTGAAAATAGATAGCTGGCGCAAAGGTAAATTATTACAAAAACTAAACAAATATGCTTTTTCATAACTCTCTTCCTTTCAGATACCTATCTATCCTGGTATTCGCAGAAGGGTCGTCAAGCCTGTTTCGGACATTTTCCTTTTTTTTAAAAAATTTTCTATCTCATCCATAATATAATATCCAATACCATAATGATTATAAATTATACTACTGTTTCTATCAATTATTAAAATAATAGGAGATGCATTTCTGTAGGATCGTATCATCCTTTGTATTGAAGGTTTTGCTGCAACAAAATCTTCATTGACCATTCCTTTCTTTAGTTTAATGCATAAATGATGAACA
>CAZMFK010000099.1:0-6110 GCA_964565545.1 uncultured Caldisericota bacterium
TATCGTTAGGTCCGACTTCAGTCCCGACTAGTATAATTCCATTTTCATCCAAATTCTTTAATTGTTCTTCAGGTACATTGGGAATATCTCGGGTGATTTCTTCTGGACCAACTTTGGTTTCTCTGACACTGACCTTGTATTCTTTTATGTGAGTTGAGGTTAGTACATCGTCAATAACTAGTTTTTCACTTAGTACTATTGCATCCTGATAATTGTAGCCTCTCCAAGGAATATAGGCTACTAAAAGGTTTCTTCCCAAAGCCAATCGACCTCTATCAGCAGCACCTCCATCAATGATGGGAGTACCGATTTTTACTTCTTCGCCTGCTCGGACTAAAGGACGCTTATTAACTACAGTATCTTGATTGGTACGTTTAAATTTATCCAGTACTTCTTCGCTTTCTTTACCGATGGTAACTTCTTCAACGCCAATATCAATGAGCTTGGCTAACAATTCCTGATTAAGCATTTCTCCGCTTTTTGCTACTACTTTTGATCCAACAGTAACATTTTTAGCTAAAACTACAGCTTTGCGGAGTTTTTTGTGTTGGACAAAGACTACATCGCTTTTTAATTTTTCTTTGGGGATTACAGTAATGCTATCCAAATTTTGATCATTCATGAGCATGAATTGTTCATTAGTTAGCATTTCTCCGTAATTGATTTTGTCAGAATGGGGTTGAGAAGAAATGATGATTTTGTTATCCGGAAGATTTTCTTTTTTTACAAAACGGATTTCAAAGACAGATATGTTTAAAGGCTCGTTATCAGGACCATAAACCATGACAGAAGGGATTTTAGAGTTAAAAATTCGATTTAGAAGTGTTGAAGTGATTCTTTTGCCTTCTTCAATAAGAACTTTTCCAGAACTTGTATACAACGTTTCTGCGCAAGTCATATCAATCAAGGCTTCGTTTTTTTCGTAAACAACTAATTCTGCTAATTTAATAACTTCGAGATCTTCCATGCGGGCATGTCGAACCTTTTGTACACCTTTTTTAAACATTTTATTGAGCATTATTCCATCAATCACATCTTCAACTGTACCAATCTCAGGAATATTTTCGCATAATATTTCGTTAACAAGATCCTTGTTAAAACGTCCTATTTTAATAGTTTCTGTACCATTCGAATCAGAAGAAATAACAATCCTTGTAGAATCCACATACGATACTACGCCCTCTTTAGAACTAACAACAACAGATCCACTATCAATAGCGGCTTTGGATTCAAGACCAGTGCCAACATAGGGTATCTCGGGATTAATCAGAGGGATGGCTTGATGTTGCATATTGCAACCCATCAGGGCTCGGTTGGCATCGTCATGTTCCAGGAATGGAATAAGGTTGGCAGATACAGAAAAAACTTGAGAAGGAGATAGGTCAATATAATGTACATCTGATTTGGGCACTTCGTAGATATTATCGCCATGTCGAACGACACAAACATCACTTATAATTTCATTATTGTTTGAATCTATCAAGGTATTAGCTTGGGCAATATAATATTTTTCTTCGTCGTCAGCTGTTAAATACTCCATACAGTCAGTTACAAAACCATTTTGGACTTTCAAATAGGGAGAAATAATAAAACCACGCTCATCAATTCGAGCATATACATTTAATGAGTTGATTAGACCTACATTTTCGCCTTCAGGCGTTTCGATAGGGCATATTCTCCCATAGTGGGAATGGTGAACGTCTCGAACCTCAGCGCCTGCTCTTTCCCGATGCAAGCCTCCAGGGCCAAGAGAAGACAAGCGGCGTTTATGGGTAAGAGAAGCCAGGGGATTTGTTTCGTCCATAAACTGGCTTAATTGGCCTAATCCAAAAAACTCATTGATGCTTGCCATTAATGGTCGAGGATTAAAACAACTTTGAGGAGAAATATCCTCTTCAGAAGTAATCGAAATCTTTTCGTTCATGTTTTTCCAGCAACGCAAAAGACCTATACGCATATTGTTTTTTAATAATTCTCCAACAAGCCTTACTCTTTTGTTGCCAAGATGATCGCGATTATCAATATTCCCTGTGCTATCATCAATTTTGGAAAAATATCGTATAATAGCCACAATATCTTGAGCAGTAACGATTCTTTCCGATAAACCAAGGTCTAATTTTTTGTTTATTTTATATCTTCCAACTTCCCCAAGATCATTTCGCCTGGAATCAAGTAAAACAGAGTGAAATTGGGTGTCAGCATTTTCTGGAGTGTAACGTTCTCCTGGTCTCAATTTAAGGAAAATGAATTTTTTAGCTTCTTCAGCTGTATGAATATCATCCTTCGTAAGAGTAGCTTCAGCATATTGAGAAAGAATGTGGTCATAAATTTTTATATGCCGCATGGGCATTTTGGAAATTTGTTCCATCATTTCTTTAGTCAATGCAGTTCCTTTAAGGAATATGTCTTCTCCTGTGTTATAATCATAAATATCTTCAGCCAGTTCTTTCCCTTCGTGAGAAAAAAAGCTTTTTGAATGAGTTTCAACTTTTACGATATTTCTTTCAAGAAAAGCGTTTTTCATATCATCTTCCGTCATTCCGAGAGCTCGAAGCACAACAGTAGCAGGAATTTTTTTACTGCGTTTGTCCAAATGGATATATACAGTATTGTCAGGTTCTGTTTCGAACTCCAACCAACTACCTCGATCAGGAATGACTGTAGCTTTATGAGTCATTTTTCCAGTACGGTTAAAGTTAACCATTTCGAAATAAACTCCCGGAGCACGAGTTAACTGAGCCACAATTACACGTTCAACTCCATTAATAATAAAAGATCCAGTCGGGGTCATATATGGAAAGGGTCCAACAACGATGGATTGCTCTTTGATTTCTCCTGTATCAATAAAAGTGATTCGAACAACTAGTTTCATCAATCCATGAAAAGTTTTGCCTTTTTCCTTGCATTCAATTGGATGGGAGTTAGGCTTGTCAATGGAATAATCGACAAATTCAACAATAACTTTGCCTGATCTGCGTGAATCATCCGTTGATTGAAACTCATCCAGTAGCTCTTTTAAACCTTTTTCAATAAGCCACGAAAAAGATTGTTTCTGAATCTCGAGCAAATCGGGAGCTTCGATTAAACGGTTAATTTTGTTAAAATCCTTGATATTAACGCCTGGATTCACTATAATCTCTCCTTACATAAAAAAACAAATAAACATAACAAATAAATGATGCATGAAAACATGCAACAAATTTTTCACCTTCTAAAACCAACAAATTTTTATTATATATTAAGAATATATTAACATCAAATAAAAAAATGAAGGATGATTAAAATGGATAAAATTAATTTTGGTTTAGATATAGTTGATATAAAGCGCATTAAAAATCTAGTTGATCAATATGGAAATCGGTTTCTATTTCGGATTTTTAGTATAAATGAAATTGAAGAAGCAAAAAAAAGGGGGCACTATTTCTCTTCCTTGGCAGGCAAATTTGCTGCAAAAGAAGCATTTATTAAAGCTTTTCCTTTTTCAAAAGATCAAGTGATCTTGTTTTCGGATATCGAAATATTGAGTGATAGCTTTGGAAAACCCTGGTGTTATTATAAAAGAGTGAAAATCATTCATAGTAACCTTTCCATATCTCATGAAAAAAATTATGCAATTGCTGGATTGATAGTGTTTTAATTCAAATAAAAAACCCCCCAGCAGAGCTCTGCTGGGGGGTTAATGTTTAATTTAAACAATAAATCAAATAACTGGGTACGTGATCGTAATGATTTGTTGCTTGCCTTCCCAGTCAACTTTGCATCCCAAAGCTTCAGTGACAAAACGAATCGGCACTACAGTTCTTCCGCTGACAATCTGCGCTGGAACATCCATTTTAACCTTATTTCCATTTACAGTTGCTTCAGTTTTGCCGATAGTTAATACAATGCGAGTACTTCCAAGTTGATAAATAACATCTTCAACCAATCGCGTTGAAGGATTTATGGTATAGTCAATTTGGGCATTGAGTTGTTCTCCGATAAACCGGAAAGGAACCAAAGTTCTACCCTGAGAAATAAAGGGAGGAACGTCAAGAGTTTTTTCTACTTCGTTAGTTTTTCCAGTTTTATTCCCAATTTGCAAAACAATGGTATAGCCAAACCAGAATTCATGAATGATTTCAGTAACGTTACCAGTAGGATCTACAGCTTCAATCGATATTTGAGCTTTTCCCACTTTGCTGAGGCGGATATCATGCTCAAAACTTCCATCGGGTTCAATATACACAATTTCCCCATTGATGGTTAACTGGGCATCGGTTTCAGTTTTTCCTTTGATGGATGTCCGGGCACTAGTAACCACAGATCCAGGGGCAGGATTGGTAATATCTACTTGAGGAGGAATGGAATCCAATACAACGGCATATTCTCGAACAACAAAATTACCTGCCTCATCTTCAGCTCGAATAAGGAAGTTATTTTCTCCTTCTTTAAGGTCAAATTCATACCCAAAATGGCCATCTTTTTCATTCACTTCCATTGGAATGTCATTGATATATACAATTCTGTCATACTCCATAACATCAATACCATAACGAATGGTTTTTATCTCAGTGCTTCTACCTGAAAACTGGACTTTCTTTTCACGGGTTAAAATTCTTCTTTCAGCGGGAGAAGTAATTTCTATTTCTGGAGGTACGTTATCAACTTTAACTTCGATCGATTTAACTTCTTCTGTACCAAAAACATCTACCGCATAATAATGGATCATAGTAACAAATTGGCCGAGTTCAAGGCTTTTGGGTGATCCGTCATATTTTACAGTTTGATCAATTTTGTCATCAAAATAAACAAAAATATCAGCTGAGGGAGAAGAGCAGGTAAAAGCAACCAATGGTGGTTCAAGATACCAGTTGTCACGACCTAGTTGGCCTCCGGAGATTTGGATTTGAGTTCTGGGAAGAGAGGGAGTAATATTGAAGATATCAGTCTTAACCGGATTGGGTTCTTTTGAAGTATAGATCTGAAGGTAATAGTCATTTTTTTCCTGATCAGGGTTTTCAATGCCTGCTTCCCGGCTAATAAATATGTTTACCAGGTTGCCTCCGGAAATAGGTTTAGAAACATAAGCGTGGATGGCGGTACCTTTAATCTCAACCTTATCAGCTTCATTATCATTGATCAAAATAGCACCAGCATCAATAGCTGTAGGCATTCCAGTATTTTCGGGGAACTCAATTCCAATATAATCACCCATAGCCAATGATCCATTGTCACCGATAGAAATGGCAATGGTCCATGCGCCAATAGAGTTTGCATTTCGAGGTTCAACCAAAACTTCAGTAGCTTCAAGCTGAGATTCAGTAAGATTTACTGACATCGTAAAAAGATATTCTTTTGCATTGAAAAACTTATAACCAAGCTTAACTTCACCAGAGCTTTTTGTATTAATGATGCCAGCTTCGGGAGCAAATCGAACAACACATGTTTCTCCCGGTCCAACATCTGCAGAGGAGTAAAGAGTGAGTTCCAATTTGGAAATAGAAACATTAGTCACAGAAGCATCATTGATAGAGATATTGGATGTGCTAATAGTTTCAGGGATTTGAGTTCCTTCGGGGAAAAGTACCTGAAGTCTATCGCCTCGTTTTAAATTTTCATTTTCATCCAAAACAAAGGCAAAAGAGTATTCTGCATTTTTATTAACTTTTGGGGGCTCTACCGATAAGATAGCTCCGCCCTTGATAATGTTGTATTCAAAAGATGACACCCAGTCAGGATCACCTGGCATCGTGGATATTTCAATTTTATACGATCCTGGTCGGGCTGGGTTAATAATACCTGCGCGCTCAGTGAAAAGAACTTCAACTTTCCCAGAATCTGGAATTTCAACCGGAGTGTTAAGGTTAATCAAATAAAAACCACCTGTTTTACGGGGAATTGGGCGTACGGTTAAAGGAGTTCCGTTGACAAGGATTGCATTTTCTGCAATGCTATCTCGCGAAAAAACAGTTTCTTCAGGGAATCGGAAACGCAATATGCCATTTCCAGCTTTTAGCCATCCGCCTTCTCCAACGTTGAAAGTCACTTTATAGCTCGCATGGCTTCGAAAACTGGGAGGAGTGACTTCAACCACTGGCATACCCTCAGGTTGACCAATTTTGCTTTCAACT
>CAZMFK010000100.1:0-6090 GCA_964565545.1 uncultured Caldisericota bacterium
CTGATATTGCAGAACTAATAGGGTTTCATCTTGAAAAAGCGGGTTATGAAGTAATTTATGCTTATGATGGCGAGCAAGCTCTTCAAGTTTTGTCTATCCAAAACATTGATTTGATTCTGCTGGACTTGATGCTTCCTAAAATGAGCGGATTGGATGTATTGAAGAGTATTAAACTAGATTCACTGCTTAAAGGAATCCCGGTTATCATTGAGTCAGCCAAAGGAGATGATGCAGACATCATACAAGGCCTGGAGCTTGGAGCAGAAGATTATGTCACAAAGCCATTCAGCCCCAAAGTCCTCCTTGCCAGAATAAAAAAAATATTTCAACGAAACGAATCTCCTGATCAGATCCAGTTTAGCTTTGTATCTTCAAGTTTTTCTCTTGATGCTGCCAGCAGAGAAGTTAAAGTTGAAGGGAAGCTCATTGAACTAACAGCTATTGAATTTGACCTACTGACATGCCTTGTAATGAATAAAGGTAAAGTAATGTCAAGAGAAAAAATACTTAACAATGTATGGAATGATGAAGTTTTAGTCATTGACCGGGTAGTGGATGTCCATATCAATTCCCTCCGAAAAAAGCTCCGCTCGGCCTCCAAAGCAATCGAAACAGTACGTGGCATAGGATACAAATTTCGCGAAGAGGGTTAAAAGCCTTGAAAAAACGATTCTTTATCCTATCTTATACTGCGGGTTTTTTTTCCATGATCATGTTAATAGTCATTATGGCTCCAATTTTACCTCTTTTGCCCTGGTGGATCATAGCTTTGCGTTATGTTTTTCCTGTTGCTCTGGTAGCTGTTGTAATCCATGTTGTTTTGTTGTTTTATGCCTGGAACCCATTTGAAAAGCACCTTTATAACCATTTGGGACTTCCCTCTTGCTCATTTGATAACGATATCTTGATCAATCTTGAAAAATCCTGGACTGAACAAAAAAAGTCTAAAGAACAAATTCAGAATGAAATAGAAAAGCTTCAAAATATCCTTGTCTACATGAGTGAGGGCATCATCATAATCAACGATACAGGCAAGATTGTTTTTTTTAATCCGGCAGTAGAGACAATTTTAAACTATCCAGTAGCTATAAAAAACAAATATTACTGGGAAGTATTGATTAATTCAAAATGGACTGAAGAAATTCGCATTTGTCTTGAAACCGAAAGCTCCATTCGGGGCGAAATTGTCATCACCACGCCTACTGAGAAAATTTTGCATTATGAAATCACCCCCATCCACAAAGGCAAAAAAAATACACAATTACTGATCAAATTTTCTGACCTGACCCATATAAGAAAGCTTGAAAGAGTTAGAGCTGATTTTGTAGCCAATGTGTCACATGAATTACGCAGTCCACTCACAGCTATTCTTGGATTTGTGGAAACAATCAAGGATCAAGATTCTCTGGAAAAGGACAGAATGGAAAAATTCCTTAGCATCATTCACAAAAACGTCATTCGATTATCTGATATTGTTGATGACTTATTGGTCTTATCCAAAGTTGAATCCGGAGAGCATTTGCAATATACAAGATTTGTTCCTTCGATCCTTATAGAAGAATTAGTGGAGTTGTATCGAAAAAAAATTCAGGATAAAAACCAAAAAATCATCCTTAATCTTCACCACGAAAAAGATGAAATCTCAGCTGATCGTTATCAGTTACGACAGGTTGTAATAAATCTGCTGGACAATGCTATCAAATATACCCATGATGGTGGAGAAATTTCTGTCACCCAAGACTTCATTGGTCAAAATTACCTTTTCCATCTGCAGGATAATGGCATAGGTATTCCATATAATGACCAGGGACGAATCTTTGAACGATTTTATCGAGTGGATAAATCCCGCACCGGAGATACAGCTGGGACAGGACTGGGCCTTTCTATTGTAAAAAATATCGTAGAATCTCACCACGGTAGTATTACGCTAAAGAGCGAGTTAGGCAAGGGATCATGTTTTACTGTTTCTATTCCCATAGGTTTAACAGAAGCTTAATATTTTTTTAACAGTATCTTAACAATATATCTTTATTAGAACTTTATATTATCTGTAGAAAATGCAAAAAAATGGAGGCAATAATGAAAAAAAGCATCTTGGCAATTGTCGCAGTAATCCTAGCTTTAAGCTTTGGGTGGACTGCCTGTAACAAATCTTCTACTGGGGACGGATCCAAAGCTCAATTGGAAGAGGCAAAAGAATTAATGGGATCTGGAGCTACCTTTCCAGCTCCGCTATATCAAAAGTACTTTGATGTGTATAAACAAGAAAAAGGAGTTGAAGTTAATTATCAAGGAATCGGATCTGGCGGAGGAATCAATCAGCTAATTGAGAAAATTATTGACTTTGGTGGTACTGATGCTCCTATGTCAAGCTCAGAATTAGAAAAAGCAGGATCTGCTGTACTTCATATTCCTGCTTGTTTGGGCGCAGTTGTCATAACATATAATTTGCCTGATAATCCTAAACTTCAGCTTAATAGCGAATTGATTGCTAATATTTTTATGGGAAATATCACCCAATGGTCTGATCCAGCCATTCAGGCAATGAATCCTGGGATTGCTCTTCCAGATCAAAACATACTGCCAGTTTATCGATCTGATGGCTCGGGAACTACTTATACTTTTACAGATTACCTCACTAAGGCCAATACTCTTTGGAAAGACAATATGGGCACTGGCAAAAGCCTTGACTGGCCCAAAGGAATTGGATCCAAAGGAAACGATGGAGTTGCCGGCACTGTTTCAATAACTCCTCATTCCATTGGTTATGTAGAGTTGATCTATGCTTACCAAAACAATCTTCCCTATGCAATTATTCAAAATAAAAGCGGTAATTTTATTGAACCCACACTGGAATCCGTATCTGCTGCTGCCAATGTTGATCTTCCAGACGATCTGATCGTTTCCTTGACTGACACTGATGCTCCTGATGGTTATCCCATTTGTACCTTCAGTTGGTTAATTACATATCAGGAAAAGAATGATGGTACCCGCACCCTGGCTCAGGCAAGAGCTACTGCTAACATGCTATGGTGGGTAGTTACCGAAGGCCAAAGTTACAATGAAGAACTTAAGTATGGTCGATTAGCTCCATCAGCAGTAGAAAAGGCCAAAGCTTTAATTAAATCCATGACTTATGACGGAAAGCCCATTTTAAAGTAAGCGTTTTGTTTGATTGGATTTTCCCCTGGAACTTGTCATACAAATCGGGCATATGCCCGATTTGTATGACATTTCGTCAGTTACAGTGGAGGAATGATGAAAAAAAATTTTAGCATTGATCATTTGTACTTATCGATTTTGTATTTTTTTGGTTTTAGCATTTTACTTCTTACTTTCATAGTTTTTTATGAGTTGTTAAGTTCTTCTACGCTATCAATCAAGACGTTTTCCTGGTCTTTTTTGTTGCGAAACAAGTGGGATCCCATTCGTGAAATATACAGCTCGCTGCCTTTCATCATTGGTACCATTTCCACCTCTTTCCTTGCCGTGGGCATATCATCCTTTCTTTCTATTGGCTCAGCATTATTCCTTACTGAATATTTGAAAGGACAATTTTCCTCATTCTTAAGCTCACTAATTGATATCTTGGCTGCTATCCCTTCAGTAGTTTATGGCTTGTGGGGACTTTTTGTTTTGGTGCCTTTCATCCGAAATATTCAAACTTTCCTTTTCCGCTATCTAGGTTTTATTCCTATCTTTAACTCGCAACCTTATGGTTTTGGAATAATGAGCGCTATGGTTATTCTAAGCATTATGATCCTACCCTATGCTATTGCCATGATTCGATCCGTTATCGAAATGGTGCCTTCAGATCTTAAAGAAGCAGCTTATGCCCTTGGCGCTACCAAGTGGGACGTTATGCGCCAGGTGGTTTTGCCATATGTCCGAAGTGGAATTTTTGCAGGAATTGGATTATCGTTGGGTAGAGCTTTGGGAGAAACTATGGCAGTTACAATGGTTATTGGAAATCGAAATGATATTCCCCGCACATTGTTTGATCCTGCAAATACTCTTGCAAGCGTAATTGCCAATGAATTCAATGAGGCCTCCAGTTCTTTGCATATGGCTTCATTAGTTTATCTAGCGCTCATTCTGTTTATTATAACTTTTCTTGTTAACCTTGCCATGAGATCTATCCTCAAGCGATATAGTCTGGAAAAAAGGAGATGATGTCATGAGAAAACTAAAAAATAATATTATGACTGTAGTACTCGCATCAGCATTGATTATTTGCATTATCCCCCTATTTTTAGTTATAGGCCATCTCATTAAAAATGGTTTATCAAGTATAAGTTTGAACTTTTTTGTGAATAATCCAAAACCTTTTGGAGAAGAAGGGGGAGGGATGTTGAATGCCATGGTTGGATCCTTAATGACTGTAGGACTGGCTGGCTTAATTGGCATTCCGTTTGGATTAATGGCAGGAATTTTCCTGGTCGAATATAGGCATCATCGTTTTGCAGGTTTCATCAGGCTCCTAACTGAAGTTATGCAGGGATTACCCTCGATTGTGGTAGGCATTGTAGCCTATGCCGCAATTGTCCTTAACATGGGTCATTTTTCAGCTTTTGCAGGTGGTATTGCTTTAGCCATCATGATGTTTCCTATCGTTACCCGTTCTACTGAAGAAGTATTGCTCCTGGTACCTTTGACTTTAAAAGAAGCATCTCTGGCTCTAGGAGCTCCCAGGTGGCGCACAACCTTCACTATTATGGTTCGAACAGCTTTGGGAGGTATTGTTGGAGGCATTCTTTCCTCTATTGCTCGTGTTGCTGGAGAGACAGCTCCTTTGCTTTTTACAGCATTTGGAAACCGTTTTTTTTCCACAAATTTTATGAAACCAGTCTCTACCATGACTCTCCAGATATATGATTATGCAAGAACTCCCTATGCAAGCTTGCATCAGCAGGCTTGGGCTGCAGCTCTAGTATTGGTTTTTTTTGTTTTTATAAATAGCCTTTTAGCTAAATTTCTGGCTAAAAGACTTTCAGGAAGGAGATAGCATGAGTGCTCAGGAAATCATGATACGAGTAGAAGATTTCTCTGCCTGGTATTCCACCTTTCAAGTATTGAAAAATATCAGCCTTGAAGCTCCCAAAAACGCAGTTACAGCAATTATTGGTCCTTCAAGTTGTGGAAAAACCACTTTTGTCCGATGCATCAACCGCTTGCATGAATTAACTCCTCAAACCAGTACTAAAGGTGAAATACACTTGCAAGCTGAAAGCATATATGCGATGGATGCAATGAGTGTTCGTAGAAAGATTGGCATGGTTTTTCAACGCCCCAATCCTTTTCCGACTATGTCAATTGCTGGCAACGTTCTGGCAGGTTATACCCTCAATGGCATTCGCCTTAAAAAAACTACAGCAATGGAGATTGTTGAAGATGCATTAAAAAAAGCTGCCTTATGGGAAGAGGTTAAAGATAAGCTAAACCAATCTGGCACCCAACTTTCCGGGGGTCAGCAACAACGGCTCTGTATTGCTCGAGCTTTGGCTACCAAACCCAAAGTCATGCTTTTTGATGAGCCATGCTCTGCTCTGGATCCGGTAGCAACAGGTAAAATTGAAGACTTGATTCGTGAATTGAAATCTCAATACACCATTGTCATAGTAACTCATAATATGCAGCAAGCTGCCCGTGTTTCAGAATTTACAGCTTTTTTGATGATGGGCGAATTGATTGAATTCGATCGCACCGAAAAGATATTTACAAATCCGGGAGAAAAACTGACCGAAGAATATATCACAGGAAGGTTTGGATAAAAAATGCAACAACGAAGTGAACATATTAACCATGAACTTCAGCAATTGCAAAACAAGCTTTTGCGTATGGCCGCCCTCTCAAAAGAAGCGATTGAAAATGCAGTCAGAACAATGAAAGGAGATTGCGCAGCATTAGCAAAAAGCGTAATTGATGGAGATCAAATAATTAATCAGCTTGAAGTTGATATCGAACAAGAAGGCTTAAAGTTTATTGCATTATATCAACCAGAGGCTATTGACCTGAGAACAGTTATCTCCATTTTACGAATGGTAACAGATATTGAACGTATAGGAGATTTAGCAGTTAATATTGCCAGAT
>CAZMFK010000101.1:0-6076 GCA_964565545.1 uncultured Caldisericota bacterium
CCATAACAACAGCCATTGAGAAAACACCCGATACGACCTATGGAATAACCAATCATAACGCTAATGGACAAGATATCCACCAAAGCCCAATAGTTTATTTTCTTTTTTCTGGCAAACCACCAGGTAATAGGAATACCTGCCAAAACGATTCCAAAAAAAGAAAAACCAGTTCCACCTGAAGTAAAAATCTCAATTGGATTATGTAAATAGTACATGAAATTATTGGTTAACACGAAAAGGAGCTTTGCTCCAATTATTCCACCAATGAGGAGATAAAGCAATAAATCTAATAAATCATCGGTGCTAAGCTTAAGTTTTTTTATTCTTGCATTTGCTACAATAAAACCAATAATTATGGCAAGAGAAATAAAAAAACCATAACTATAAATAGTAAAAGGACCAATTTTGGTAATTACTGGAAACAAACCGCACCCCCTATTTCCTGGAAAATATTATTGATGGTCATTTCAGGAGATATCATACTTCTGTTTTGCTTCCGAAAGGACTTTGACTACCTTTTCAAGCTGATCAAAATCCATTGATGCGCTAACATTCATTCGAAGTCGAGCAGTATTGGGAGGAACTGCAGGCGGAAGCACTGGAAGCACAAATATGTCATTATCTTGCATATAACGGGTAGTTTTCATGGTTTTTTCTTCATCGCCAATAATAAGGGGTATAATGGCTGTTTCTGATTGAAGGGTATTAAATCCTTCTTCTTTTAAACGTCTGAGAAAATAATGAATATTGTCGTTTAGTTTTTTTATTCGCCATTTTTCAGTAGCAAGCACTTCAAAAAAACCAATAGCAGCTGCAGTTACAGGTGGAGGAAGAGCAGCAGAAAAAACAAATGCCCGGGACACATGCTTTAGATAATTGATAAGAATAGCATCTCCTGTGACATACCCTCCAATGGCGGGCAAAACTTTACTCATAGTGCCCATGAGGATATCAACCGAGCCTTCCATCTTGAAGTGCTCTTCAATTCCAGTTCCGTTTTCACCCAGAACGCCCATTGAATGGGCTTCATCTACGTACACTAGAGCATCATAGCGATGAGCCAGATCAAGAATATCAGGTAATGGAGCAATATCGCCATCCATGCTGTAAACAGAATCAATGATCACACATCGGTGGCGATAAATATTAGTTTTTTTCAATATGCGTTCAAGGTCAGACATATTGTTATGATTGAAGCGTAAAAATTCAGCGCCAGATAAAAGACATCCGTCAACAATGCTGGCATGATCGTATTTATCGCAAATTACAGCATCACCTTTGTGGTAAAGAGAAGATATCGTTGTTAGATTAGCTACGTATCCACTGGAAAATACAATGCTGTCTTCCCTTTTTTTGAACTTTGCAATGGTTTGTTCCAGTTGATTGTGCAATGGTTCAGTTCCAGCCAGAATTCTAACGCCATGAGTGCCAGTGCCAAATTGCTCAATTGCTTCTATGGCTAATTGATTGATTCTTGGATGTTGAAGCAGGCTTAAATAACTATAACTTGCAAGCATAAGCATCTTTTTACCCTTAACATGAACAAAAGGATCTTCCAGCCTATCAATTTGTTGAAGATAGAAGTAAAGGTCCTCATCAATTGCTTTTTGAACCCGATCATGAATTTCATAAACTGCTTTCGGGTATTTTATCATAGCTGTTTATCTCCCATCATTGGAATCATAACTCCTTTATTCTTAGCTGTATTGACAGCAATATCATACCCTGCATCTACATGTCGCATGATTCCGCTGCCAGGATCAGCATTCAATACTCTTTCCAGATGACGATCCTGTTGCGAAGACCCATCCGCTACAACTACCATGCCTGCATGAAGAGAATATCCAATACCCACACCTCCGCCATGATGAACAGACACCCAGGAAGCACCACAAGAAGTATTAAGCAAAGCATTAAGAATAGGCCAATCAGCAATAGCATCAGATCCATCCTTCATTTTTTCAGTTTCTCGATAAGGAGAAGCAACTGAACCTGAATCCAGGTGGTCTCTTCCAATTACAATTGGACAACGGATGATACCTTTCCGAACCAGCTCATTCAATTTCAATCCAAAAGCTGCCCGATCTCCATATCCAAGCCAGCAAATCCTGGAAGGCAATCCCTGGAACTTAACTTGCTTCTGTGCTTTATTAATCCATCTCCGCAACATTTCGTTTTCTGGAAATAGTTCTAATACTGCTTTATCAGATTCATATATATCCCTGGGATCACCTGAAAGAGCAGCCCAGCGAAAAGGTCCTTTGCCTTCGCAAAACAAAGGGCGGATGTATTCAGGTACAAAACCGGGTATGTCAAAAGCTTGGGAAACACCTCTGAGTTTTGCTTGAGTGCGAATATTGTTGCCATAATCAAAAACTACACTGCCCAGTTTTTTTAAGTCTAACATAGCTTGAACTTGCTCTGCAATGGCATCTAATGCCTTCTCAGTATATTTTTGAGGAGAGTCTTGCCTTAATGTTAAGGCATCTTGATATGACATTTTGTTTGGTACATAACCATTTAGCAGATCATGAGCAGATGTCTGATCAGTAACAATGTCGGGAACAATTCCTTTTTTTGCAAGCACAGGGAAAACGTCAGCTGCATTGGCAATCAAAGCTACAGACAGAGGTGTTTTGGACTTTACTGCATCAAACACCAATTTCAAAGCCTCGTCCAGATCATGAACAATATGTTGCACATATGAAGTTTCAAGGCGTTTTTTTGCGCGATCTTCGTCAACTTCTACTGCAAGGCACACGCCTTCATTCATTGTAACTGCAAGGGGTTGAGCGCCGCCCATTCCCCCCAGGCCTGCAGTTAAAACCCACATACCACTCAAATCAGTTTTTTGCATGTTCTGAGCGACCGAAGCAAAAGTTTCGTAAGTGCCTTGCAATATCCCCTGAGCACCTATATAAATCCAGCTCCCTGCTGTCATTTGTCCATACATGGTCAATCCCAGTTGCTCGAGTCGGCGAAACTCATCCCAATTAGCCCAGGCGGGAACAAGTAGTGAATTGGCAATCAAGACTCTTGGAGCATCAGTTGAAGTAGGAAAAACTCCCACTGGTTTACCTGACTGGATTAAGAGGGTTTCATCATTTTCAAGCCTCTGAAGAGTATGAATGATGGCATGATAACTTTCCCAATTTCTGGCTGCTTTTCCAGTTCCACCGTATACAATAAGCTCATCTGGTTTTTCTGCAACTTCACGGTCCAAATTGTTCATCAGCATACGCAGGGCAGCTTCCTGAATCCAGCCTTTACAGCTTATTTCTGAACCTTTTGGAGCTTGAATCATCATAAGCTTTTCCAAACCTTTCCATCAATTTCAAGTTTAAAATTATATCATAAGATTCTTCTTTTTAATTGTTATGATTTGTATTTTATCCTAAAAACGATATGATAAATTGAAAAAACATGGCAGGGAGAAGCAATGAATATCAACATCGTGCAACAGATAAAACAACATTGTATCGATTTTGTAAGTGAAGATGAGTTTCTGCAACGCTTTCAAGCAAAAAAAAAGCTTCGCATCAAATTAGGTGCTGATCCTACTGCTCCCGATCTACATTTGGGACATGCCGTTGTCCTTCATAAGTTAAAGCTTTTTCAAGATTTAGGCCATGACATTATTTTTGTTATTGGAGATTTTACAGCCATGATTGGCGATCCATCAGGAAGAAGCAAAGTTCGAAAACCTCTTAGCATGGAAGAAATAAAAAATAATGCCAAAACTTATTTTCAACAAGTTTCAAGCATCCTTGATATCAGCAAAACAGAGATTCGTTATAATAGCGAATGGTTGAGTTCGATCTCCATGGCTGAACTCGTAAAGATTATGTCTAATTTTACCCTGTCTCAGATTCTTGCCAGAGATGATTTTTCCAAACGATATAGAAATAATCAACCCATTTACTTCCATGAGTTTTTGTATCCTTTAATGCAAGCATATGATTCTGTGGCTATACATGCTGATGTTGAACTTGGAGGATCAGACCAGACATTTAATCTTCTTCTGGGTAGAGAGATGCAGCTTTACTTTTGTCAGGATCCGCAGATTATCCTGACTATGCCATTATTAGTGGGGCTGGATGGAACAGCCAAAATGAGCAAAAGCTTGAACAATTACATTGGCATTACGGAAAATGCCCAGGATATTTTTGGAAAAACCATGTCTATACCTGACCATTTGATTGTTCCATATTTTGAATTAGTTTTATTTTACACTTCTGTCGAACTGGACCAAATCAAACAAAGACTTAGCATGGAGAATCCCATGGAGATAAAAATGGAATTGGCTTTTTTAATTACCGAAAAATACAGTTCCAGCGAAGCTGCTCAATTAGCAAAAGAAAATTTTATTCGCATTCATCGAAACAAAGAAAAACCTGAAGAATGGATAGAGTTAGTTATTGAGCAGGAAAAAGACTCTAGCTTGTTTTTAGTGCTTTATGAGCTGGGAATAAGCAAATCAAAATCAGAGGCAAGACGTTTGATTGAACAAGGCGGAGTGATGTGGAATAATGAAAAAATGAATGATCCACATCATGAAGTGCGCTTAGCGAATGAAACTCATATAAAAGTTGGCAAACGCTTATTTTATCGAATTGTTATTCGATGAAGCAAGCATTGATAAAGAATTATCATAACTGGATGGAGCATGCAATAAATAAAAATTGCGAATTTCACTTCCTTCAATAAGCTGAAAAAACTCATAAACCCGATAACCTTTTTCATTGATATACCGGTTAAAAACCTGTCGAGTTTTTAATCGCCAATCTCTTGCCACAAAAGGAAACTCCATCCTGAGATTTTTATAATCATACGGTATTTCAATTACAAGAGAGGGGAGCTCTAAGTCAAGACGAATGTCATCCAACTCTCTGTAGCTTACTTCTTTTACAATGCCATATTGAGTAATATTTTTTCTTATAAAATTGGTTTTTGTGATAGAAGTGAAATTCAGTTGCTTTCGATACCTCATCTTGGGCACTTCAAGGTAAAAAACTCGTTTTTTTACTCTTTCGGAATGGATCTGCCATTGAAGGTAAAACCGATCGGCAGGAATTGTCACTCCGATATCTATAGAAACTTCATTATACTTTTCCTGATCGTAGCGATTAACAATGCCTCCCAATTTACGGATGTTCAGGTTGGCATTCTGCCCTAACAAAGGATCATAGGTCCATACAATCTTTTTTGCTCCTTTCTCAAGAGCAATTCTGCACTGTTCCTGCTTCATGGCAAAACCAAGCGATCTTTTTTGATACGGGGGATACAATCCCATCGTATCACTAAACAAATAATATCCATTTTTTCGGGAGTAAGCAGGAAATGCATAAGAAAAGCCTATTAATTTTTCTTGTTCGTAGGTACCCAAAGTAATTCCCCCATGTCGGGCAGATATTTCCATCAAATATCCGGGGACAATTCCAACTTCATTTAAAGGATAAATCGTTTTCTGAATATTTTCACACTCTCTGAAATCTTCCTTATCCTCTATAGGCTTAACAATAAAGCCTGTGGGATCGGTCACCTTCTTAGCTCTCCTAATTCAACTTTTATCTTCATGGCAGTTCCAATACGGTCAATAGTCAGCTCTACTATATCCCCCACGTTTTTTCTTCTAATTTTGCTAATTAATTCTTCTGACTTGAAAAAAGATTCGCCTTCGAAAGCGAGGATCACATCGTTTTTCTTAAGTCCTGCATCTCTGGCTTTTCCTGCAGGAACTTCCACAATAACCACCCCTTTGTCGGTTTTTAATCCAAGAGAGTGTTGGAGGGCAGGGCTATTGCGTGTAATCGTAACACCCAAAGAAGCCCAGGAAACAGTTCCATACTCAATTAAATCCTGAACTACTTTTTTTGTAATATTGGAAGATACTGCAAAGCCCAGACCCTGCCCCTGAGCATCAATTAAAAAGTTGACTCCAATGACTTCTCCATTAAGATTCATGAGTGGGCCACCACTATTACCAGGATTGATAGCTGCATCCGTTTGTATAATACCTTCCATAGGTATGGAAGCGCTCTGCTGTTGAGTGGGAGGTGGATAATCAAAGAAAAAT
>CAZMFK010000102.1:0-1760 GCA_964565545.1 uncultured Caldisericota bacterium
GATTAATTATCATCAGCTGAGTCAGGAGATGCATAGACTGGCTGAATTTAACACTGAGGTTTCAGAGCTTGGGGTTATTTTTGCCCGGATTAATAAGCTTTTTGCATCCTTTATCCGGTCTCCGCATCAATATTATAATATCCTTGAAAACACCCCTCCCAACAAAAAGCTTTATGCCAAAGTGCTTCAGCAAGAACAAAAAGAATTGCTTTGGCCTGAAAGTTGCGATATTTCCTATCAAATATCCGCTATTGACGGATCCCAGGCAGGTCCTTATCACGTAATCACTTGGCCAAAGCATTTCCAATTGCTCAATATAGCTTCTATAACGGTAGAGTACGGGCCTCAACAAAGTTACAATCATCATTCCTATGCTGTGTTTACCAATACTGATGAAAGCAAGCAGATTTTTCCATCTGAAGTAGATCTTGCCACCCTTCGTTCTTATTATGAGTTTAGAGAAGCCCATCAATTAACAAAATCAATCTGCAAATCGCCATCCCTTCTTTTGATTGACGGAAGCCTTCTTTGGTGGTCGTTGGATAACAAACCCGAACAAGTCAAAAAAAACTGCCTTGTACTTCTAAATCAGTTTTTCCAGGATGCTCAATCTCGTCAAATTGTGCCTCTTGGTTATATTAGCGGTACCCAATCTTCTGATCTGGCCAATTGCCTTAGAGTCATCTATTGTAAACAGGCTACAGGTGGAGATGTCAACAATCAAGTTTGTGCTTCATGCAACGACGAACTATGCACTATACTTTCAGGGCTCCGAGACGAATTCCTTTTTGAAATGCTGGCTTCCGATCAACACAAAAGTTCGATTATCAGCCCTTTATTTCAAAGCCAGGTTGAGGACAAGTCTGCATATGAGAAAATTCCGATTTATTTTTTTTATCTTTATTTAGATGGAGAGTGCGTTAGAGTTGAATTACCTGCATTTTGTCATTCTCAAATGTCCTTGATTCTTACATGTCTGAGCGATCAATTACAAAAAGGGCATGGATATCCTGTCCTACTTTCTGATGCTCATGAGCTAGCAGTAGTCAGCGTACAGGATAAAAAACAGATTGAGCTTATGATATCAAGCTATCTGTTTTCTATAGGATTAAAAATGCTTGAACGAAAAAAAGATATCAGCAAAGGAATGAAATATGTTTGATAAAGGTAGTACTTTGTTTTAATGAAACTGAATGAAAGCTATTTATCAACGATTTTAAACTCAAAACAACTGGAAGCTGTATTAACTCTGGATGGTCCAATAGCTGTTTATGCTGGAGCAGGATCAGGCAAGACTCGAGTAATAACCTATCGAATTGCATGGATGCTTCATCAAGGCATTCCTCTGAATTCCATCATGGCTACTACTTTTACCAATAAAGCTGCAGGAGAAATGAAGCAACGCATACGGGATCTGTTGGATTTTGATATAACTTATTCCTGGATTGGCACTTTTCATTCAATTTGCCTGCGTTTGCTTCGTCAGTCCGGAAAAGAAATTGGCATTCATCCTCGTTTTTCAATATTTGATGACGACGACTCTCTTTCCCTGGTGAAAGAATGCATGAAAGAACTAAATCTGGACATTAAACGATACAATCCCAAAGCTATTCAACACACAATTTCAGATGCCAAAATAAATCTGGTTTCCCCTGAAGACTATATTCGTTTAACGGATACGACTTTCTTTTCCGAAATGGTAGGAAATGTCTATCAAAGCTATGAAAAGGGTCTGAATCGAAATCAGGCACTTGATTTTG
>CAZMFK010000102.1:1770-6060 GCA_964565545.1 uncultured Caldisericota bacterium
TCAACAGAAACCTCAAATCCTCGAAGAATGGCAAAACGTTTTCTCTCATTTGTTAGTAGACGAATACCAGGACATCAATTATTCCCAGTATATGTTTTTAAAGCTTTTGAGCTCAAAAAACCAAAATATTTGTATTGTGGGTGATGACGATCAATCCATTTATTCTTTTCGAGGCGCTGATCCCCGCATGATGATGACTTTTGTTCATGATTACCCGAAGGTGAAGCTTATCAAACTGGAAGAAAACTATCGCTGTACGCAAAATATCCTTTTTGCAGCCAACCAAGTCGTTTCTAAAAACACTGCACGTACGGAAAAAGAGCTCTGGACCAAAAATGAAACCGGCTCCATGGTATATCTTTTAAAAGCCCAAAATGAAAAAGACGAAGCCCATAAAGTTATCCAGATTATGAAAGAAAAGACATTTGAACAAAATTACACGTTTTCAGATATGGTAATTCTCTATCGCATCAATGCCCAAAGCAGACATTTTGAAGAAGCCCTTGTCCGTGAAAAAATTCCCTATCAAATGATAGGAGGATATAAATTTTATCAGCGCAAAGAAATCAAAGACTTTTTAGCTTATTTAAAAGTATTGGTCAATCCCAATGACCGTATAAGCTTTCACCGAATTATTAATTATCCAAAGCGAAATATTGGAGCTGTATTCCTATCCAAAATCGATCAACTATCAGATCAACTGCAATGCTCTTTTATGGAAGCCTGTGAAAAAATAAATGATGACAATAATTCAGGACGAGGCAAAAAGGGTCTGGACGAATTTATCAACCTTATTAAAGCTATGCAGGCTCAAATGGAAGTTATCTCATTAGGGCAACTCGCTGAAAAATATATTGAACAGACTGGAATTTATGAAGCTCTGTATCAGGATTATTCTCAAGATCAAGCCCTTGAAAAAAAGGAAAATATCCAAGAACTAATTAACTCCATTCACCAATATGAAAAAAGAGAAACCAATCCTGACCTGGCCAGCTTTCTTAATGATGTAGCACTATTTTCTGATCTGGATAAATTTGATGAAAACAAAGATAAAGTAACACTGATGACGCTCCATTCCGCCAAAGGGCTTGAGTTTCCTGTCGTATTTCTGGTTGGTTTTGAAGAAGGCATTTTCCCGCATTATCTTTCCAGCACAGATACTGATGACCTTGAAGAAGAACGCAGGCTTTGTTATGTAGGAATTACCCGGGCAAAAAAAGAGCTTTTTCTAACTTATGCAAAAATGCGTGAAATTTATGGAAAAGCCAGCCGAACCAATACTTCTCGATTTTTAGATGATATTCCTGGAGAGTTATTGCAGAGCTGTTTAGGTTCTCTTTCTTTTGATGATGAAGAGGAAGAAGAAAAGCTTCTTTCGGATATTCATGATATCAAAGCTACAAAAAACAAATTATCATCTCATCAAAACCATGTTACCACAAATCACGGAGGATTTGCACCCATGGAGTACAATGAGCTTAATCCGGGAGATGCTATTGAGCATCGCGCATGGGGCAGAGGTGAAGTGTTGCAAAAAGATCACATTCAGGGAGAGCCTGTGGTTATCATACACTTTGCTTCTGTAGGAGAAAAAACTGTAAATTTAAAATATGCACCTTTAAAGAAGTTTTCAAATTAATACTTGGATTAGCTTAAAAACAAAAAAGGGGAGGCATAACGCCTCCCCTTTTTTGTTTATTGATCAAATTAAATATTATCTGCGTCGAGATGGGTTTTTCTTTTTCTTTGCAGGAGTTTGCTTGCTATAGTCTTCTTTAACTGCGGACGGCTGATTCCCTGTTTTTTTGCCGTTGGTATTAGCGTTAATGAGTTGATCTCTTCCTTTTTCATCCCACTTCATGAGTCTTTCCTTTTTGGGCTCAATCATGACTAAAAAGGGGACTACAATATAAATGGAAGAAAAGGTACCTGCAAAAAGCCCTATGAGCAAAATGGTCGTAAAATCGCGAAGGACCACACCAGTAAAGTAAGTCAAGACAGCTACTGCAGTGATCGTAGTTATAGATGTAAAGAAGGATCGGGTCCAGGATTCGGTAATGCTTTTGTTGGCAAGGTCTGCAAAGGATAATTTGTCTCTGAAGTATTTCATGTTTTCACGCAATCGGTCAAGAATAACGATACTGTCTTGCAGAGAATATGCAGTAATGGTAAGCAGTGCAGCTACCGTAGGAGTATTGAGCTGTATCTGAAACAGTGAAAGCACTCCAAGACTAACGGAAAGATCGTGGATCAAAGCAAAGACAGCAGCTATACCGTGCTTGGGCTTGAATCGGATAGCTGTATATATCAGGATCATGAGCAGAGCAAAAAGCATAGTAAGGATGGCGTTTCTACGAAGCTCTCCCCCAATGACTGGTCCAATTCTTTCAATAGAGATGCTTTCCTGATTCATAACGCCGATATCTTTTTCTAGTTGATTCAAGAGCACTTCTGTATCGACATCTTCCGAAATGCGGATCATTACGTGCTTGCGGTTTTTTTGGTCAATCTGAATAATGGAGTTTCCATATCCAATCTCGGAAAGAGAGGTGCGTATTTTAGCTTCATCCAGCTCTTGCTCAAAATTAGCTTTCATGAGCAGTCCACCGGTAAAATCAATACCAAGGTTAAAACCCCGGATAGCTACAATGGAAAGGCTTACAATGATTCCAACCAGAGCCACGGTTAGAAGCATCTTGCTTTTGCCTATGATATTCCATTCTAAAATAGGTTTCATATTCATCTGCTGCTCCTTAATATTATGTAATGAATTAAAAGGATTTTCACGCCACTACACTCCAAGGACATTTTTCTTGACTTTATCCAGGTCAGTGGCAAAGGATTCCAATACAAAACGTGTGAAAAATAGTGAAGTAATTAGAGCAGAGACTATACCTGCAATCAAAGTGATGGAAAAGCCCTTAACCTGCACAGTGCCAAACCAGTAAAGAATCAGCATAGCCAGGATCATCGCCAGGTTGGAGTCAAGAATAGCTGACAAACCGTAACGGTATCCGGCAGCTACAGCTGATCGGATGGTTCTACCTTTGGCATGCTCTTCTTTGATGCGTTCAAATACAATAACATTGGAGTCAACTGCCATACCAACGGATAAGATGGCTGCTCCAATGGCAGGAAGTGAGAAGGTGGCATTGATAAAAAGCAAGAAGCCAAGATAGATAAGCATATAAAGGAAAAGAGCAGCAGTAGCAATAAAACCCAGCAAACGATAAATAATCAGCATCAGAAGCATAACTGCAAGAATAGCTATCAGGGCTCCTGTCTGACTATTATCAATGGTATCTTTGCCCAGAGTGGGACCAATAACTCGCTCTTCCAAAAACTCCAGCTTAAGAGGAAGTGATCCACCCTGAAGTAGTGCAGCTACTTCTTGGGCCTCTTTGGTTTGATCACGACCACCAAAAGTAATAACAGCATTGCCATCTAAAATGGGCTCGTTGACTTTAGGAGCAATTAGCAATTGGTCGTCAAGATAAATGCTGATGGTTTTGTCTACGTTGCGTTCCGTGCCTTCTGCAAAAAGACGCTTTCCTTCGTCGTCCCATTCCAAAAGAACTACCGGTTCACGGATGCCCCCTTCTTGAGTTGCTTGAAACTGAAAGTTGGCTAATTTCAAATTTTTTCCGGTAACAATAATATTGTCCTCTTCATCTCTGAAAGTTAGGACTGCAATACGCCCAATTACATTTTTTGCCTGATTAATGTCAGAAAATCCAGGAATATCTACAATAATACGATTATTCCCTTCAATATTAACGATGGTTTCCGAAACTCCTAAAGCGTTAATACGTTTTTCGATAACCAATTTGGTTTGTTCCATCTCTTGAGCACTGATGCGTTTGTCTTCTGGCTTTTCGGGTTGAAGATCTTCATTGGTAACAACCAGTTTTTCTGGCTCAGTAGATTCCTCGGTTACTTCATTATTTTCAACTGCATCGTCCGATGGATCGGTGGCAGCTTCCTGAGTTTCTTCTACAGCAGTTTCCTCTGCATCAAGGATAGGCTCGGCCACTAAAACGAGATGAACGCCACCCCGCAAATCAAGACCATATTTTACCTGGTCTTTTTTATTTACAATACTGGTAATGGAAAGAGCAAGGATAACTAGCAATATTAAAAGCTGTCCCCATTTAATTTTTCTCATAGAATCACCTTTCCCATATATAATCAAACAAAACTCTATTATAAGAGTCCCTTTTTTATGTGTCAATTATACGAATTGCTTCACCTAAAATCTACTCGAAATTAATTCGATGCTTCTCCTAAAAA
>CAZMFK010000103.1:0-5878 GCA_964565545.1 uncultured Caldisericota bacterium
TGGCAAATTTATTTCTGTTAGCTGAAAATATTTTTTTGCTTCTTCAATATTACCCAATTCTGCTAGTAAGCCAGCTTTCTTTGCTTCCCAGAAAGGCAAGGAATCATTGATATCCCACAACCTGATTCTTCTCAATATTTCAGGAAAATCTAAGGTGAATAACGCTTCTAATACATTTTCATATGAAAAATAAGCTTTTTGCTCCCAAGTCATATGGGATGAGTTATTTGCAATCAAGGATTTGATTGAATTCCATTTTTCGATTTGCCCATTTTCTCGATAAGATCTAAGTAAAGATAGAGACAACGATAGCCAGATGCTCTTTAATTCATCCCAATCCCTATCTTCATTGTTGGTGGGTGTTATTGCCTGTTCATTATTCGGATGAACACCATCAAATGGCCAATATTTTGATAGTATTTTTTCAATAAACTTAGACTGATCATTAGTTAAGGGAAGGAGGCATTTCTCCAAGCGCCAATTGAATTCAAACGCAAATTCAATATCAAGAAACTGGGGCAATTCACTTTTTGAGTATAAAAAATCATCAATAGGATTGGTAAAAATTTCAAGTCGCTCTCTTATTTGTTCTGGGAGAATCACCCAACCGGGATAGTTTAATCGTGAGTTTCTCCAAGTATTTATACGTTTTATAAGCTGTTCTTCTATGCTTGTTTGCTGTCTATTAAAAAAGATTTGTTCTTCTCCAGATAGCCAAGTGAGGGGATCGTATTCATGAATCTTCATAAACAAATAATCAAAAAAACTTACTAGAGCTTGGTACTGTGAACCATTTGAGTTGTTATCAACTAGCAGATCGATTACATTGATTTTTCTTTCTTCAAGTAGCTTTCTATCTGCTTCACTGGTTTGATTTACATTAATAAAATAAATTTTCAGCACATTATCTTTTCCTATACAATCGCGCAACCACCCGATCCATTTTAAAAAGTTTGGATCATCGCCCGAAAAACCAATAAGACATAGGGTGTTTTCCAATAAAGATTGTTGAACTGTGTTTACAAACGGAGCAAACTCAACAGGGTATTTTCTGTAGTCTTCTTCAGTAATGACCAATTTGGTGTTTGCAGAAAAACTACCATGCAACTTTATGATTCTAGGGTTAGATGCAAAAAGCAAGTCCTCAGTTTTCTCCACGATACTATATTGTTTATTGACAATAGTTGTACATGCACGTTCCAGAAGAGTATCGTAATTTGTTGTAAACACATCAATCCAAGGCAGACTTAATAGTTTTCGATGCAAGTCTGATGGAATAAAATTATTATCAGGTATTCTATCTCTTAACAATTGATTTAATGAAGGCCTACCAAATAATGCCTCTACCTGATCGGCTAATTTTAAAACATTTAAAAACTTCAAGTCACGCGTTTCTCTTGGATACGTATGTCTATAAAATAATTCTCCTAATTCTGACCAATTTGGAAATTCCGTTTCGGATGGTACCACAGGAATTGCATTTTTACTAAAACCAGAACCTACCATGACTGAAGCATGCCCTGATATCAGTCGGTCAGCAATTTCGTTTAAATAAGGCTTTACGCTTTCTGGAATACTGTCAAATCTATTGTTTTCTTTATCCATTGTTACTCCATCAGAGATTGAAGAACTTTCAAAATAGACGGATTAGTCAAAATGTTAGCAATAACACTTAGTGCGATACTTTTCCCGTCTCTAGCTATGGAGCCAAGGATTTGCTTTGTCCTTGATTCATCGATAGTTGGTTTCTTGTTTTCGGCTATTAATTCGATCATTTCTGGCTTCAGTCTCTCAATAAGGGTTTGTTCCATGCCTTTATCTAAAAAAGAATCAATCATTGTTTCTAAGAGATCCAGATCATTCTGAATTTGTGTATTCTGATTTCCAATTGCTATATTTCCGTAATTTATTATTGTAATATCTTCGTATGCTATTTCATTTGAAGATTCAACGGTATCTTCCTGGAAATCTTTTAGTCTATTAACAATTAATCTAAAACAAGGTCTTAAAATTTGGTTATTAAAAGCATCCAATCTTATGTCCCTCGCACCTTGATTCAATTGATAAATAAGATTTTCAAGAGAGACTTTATTGCCTTCTGGCATAATAATGCCATTGTTGCTCAATATGTATAAGCAAAAACCAATATATACATCATCATCCAAAGGTATCCGTATTGAGGGTCTTCCAGAAAACTCTATTTTTAAAATTTCTGAAATATCAATTTCCATATCCAAGTAGGGGGTAAACAATTTTCTTAAAATTTCATTATCACTTATCAAAGCTATTAATCTTTTATGGTTTGATTCAAAATATTCAAACGATGAACTTAATAGATTTCCAATTTGATCCTCTAAGTCTCTGATCGATCTTTTTATTGCAAGGGAGGAATAAGACTGATGATTGGTTATGTTACTCATTTAGGTACCGAACTATTAATTTTGCATTATCGAAAGTGCAACCTTTGTGTCCAGTTTTACTATTTTTATATTCATATATCAGATACCCTATCAAGTCGTCTTTTTGTGGGACGATCAAACCTTGCATTTGTCTAATTTTTTTTAATCCTTGCTTAATTCTTGAAATATCATTAGGACTACCTATGTGTTGACTCAATGATTTTTCTGTTACTGGTGTACTTTCAACAATTTTATGAAACTCTGTTAAAAAGGTTTTGTCAAGGTTGTAGTTTGGCTCAATAGAGCAAAAATCTTCATCTGTGTTAAATTGTTTTGATGCTTTTTGAAATGAAGGGTATTCATTAATGTTTAACCAAGGGATTAATAAAATTTCTTTCATATGTCGCTCATCCTCTAAAGCAAATAAATTAGCTTGCTCAACATAAACCGCAATACACGAAGTGTCATCTCTTATTGATAAATTTCGAGATTGAGGGGAATATAAGGTAAACGGATTATCATTAAAACGAGCTTGGTGCTTACCATTATCAATTCTTTTCAGCTTGTTTGCAAATTCTTGGTTGAAGTATGGCTCAAGCAATTCAATATTTGAATTTTCTAAATTGAATAAATACAAAATGAATTCACGTTGATTAGAAGTTGTTCTTTTTACTAATTCTAACCAGTGGTTTATGCTGTCTTTGCATTCGGGAATATTGTCTTTTACATGATCGTAAGGTAAATAATTCCTTATTGTGCTCATAATCTCCTCTTATTAACTGATCAAATTCTTCATCTATCCAACCCTTCAATAATGCGGATTTCGGGGATGGTTTTCATTTTTTCCATGGTGACGGAAATTGGATGGGTTGGGTCGGATATTTCTTCATATACCGATTGAATGGTTTTTATTTTTTTCTCATCATTCCATTCTTTTCTAATTCCAGGGAAAGTATCTAACAGATGCAAAATGGCACAATCTGCGGTTTGAATCAGCTCAGGCAGATAAACTTCGTACACCATTGAATCTATAATTTTCTCAAAAAAAGATACTTCCTTATATCTTTCGAACTCATAGGCACAGTGCATTGTTTTTGCAACTTCTTCAAAGTAATGTAATGCTTTTTTATCTACTAACCTGATTGGTATTCTATCTGTAACTTTGTTGTCAAAATGCATTGTTCTTATAGCTTTACCGAAAATAAATAAATATGAAAACCAATTAATGAGTCTTGAGTTTAGTATTGACCATAGATAATAAGTTGAGTAGTTTTCATCGGTAATTGTAACTTGGTTAATAGTATCAGTTATAATGAAATCAGTATCATCTGGTATGCAAGCTATAATTTTTATATGGTCTGTTGGATTCACAATGTGTGCCACAATGTTTTGCACTAAAATCGAACTTTTATTAATTTTACACTTCTCAAGCAAAGAAATGGATTTTTTTAAATATCCTTTTATTCCTTTTATGCCAAATTTCCCTATCTCTTTTCCTCCAATAACTCTCAAGTCCCCAGTATTGGAAATATATTGCTGAATAAAATCTCCCCTTACGTTAGATGAAACTCGCTTCATAGTTTTGTTTTTGTTTTGAATCATTAATCCAATCTTTAACTCTTCCTTTGTAATTCCATTAAGAAAGAATCCGAAGAATTCAATTAATTTTTTATCAACATTGGTTAGTAATTTAAAAGATCCATCATCAAGGTGTTTGTAAGAATCATATTCCTTTGAGCAATTATCTTTCTTAAAGACGAATAGGCATGCCTCAAGTTTTACTTCTTCAAATGCTTTGCCACAATCAACCAGTATCATTAATTCTTTTTCAATGAAATTACGAGTTTTTAAGTAATTTGAGGCAAAAGTAAGTGATTTTGGAACTATAAAACTCTCTATTCCTCTGTAATTAAGCAAATCCCTCCCCTTTTCGATGAAGAGCATTGCTGTTTCCATGGTAGTAATACAATATTTCATTTTGATATAATCAATTTCTTGGCTGCTTAGTTTCCCCCCATACGGCGGATTCCCAATAACTATATCAAATCCCTCTCTAAGCCCAAACATCCACTCGGGGTCGAAGAAGGGGCTTGAAGCATTTTGGTCATAGGGATCCCAGCCTGCTACCTGATGGGCTGAGACATCGTTCCATCCATCGTGGATGAGAAGGCTGGATATTTGTTCTCGCAAGGCTTTGTCTTTTTTTTGATAGGCTTTTTTCTGCTCTCGGGTCTTAGAGCTGAAATAGTCATGACGCACCATTTTGAGCTCTTGCTCTTTGGTTTCGATTTCCGGGTCCCTTATAAAGCCCTCGGGTTTGTCCAGCCCTATCAAGGTATTAGCGCAGACAAATTTGGTCTCGAGGTTGGGTAATGCTCGGATGCCATAGTTTTCTTCTGTGCTTTGTTTTTTCTGGTCGATGATGAGGGAGATGAAAAAGCGGAGCTTGGCTATCTGGATGGCGATGGGCTGGATATCTACTCCATAGATGCAGTTTTCTATCAGGTAGAGCTTGCGAGGATAATCTAGTTCATTGTTTGTAAAAGCAGACTCAATATCCTTTATGTTTTGGTCTCGAAGTTCAGAGATATCAATCTGACGAGTTTTTTGAAGCTGTTTTTCTTTCCAGAGCTGGTTGTTGGGATCCAACTTGTGCAAAATATGCACCAGTTTTTGCAGGATGCCCATAGGGAAGGCACCCGAGCCACAAGCAGGATCCAAAATCTTGCAAGTATCCACTGCCTGGATGAGGATCTGGCTTTCGTTTGGGTTGAAAGGATTGGGATCTTCGTTGTAGCCAATGAGGCTGCGAAGCTTTTCTTCGGTTTCGCTGATGCCCTGGTCTTCCAGTTTTTGCTTAAAATACGCAAGAAGGGATTCATCTACCATATAGTGGACGATTTCACGAGGGGTATAAAAGGATCCTGTGCTTTTTCTGGCGGTGGTTTGGGTTTCGGGATTGTAGCTTGCCAGAAGGTTTTCAAATACCTTTCCTAAGAGCTCAGGGTCGAGGGCTATTTCTTCTTCGATGGGGGAGTTTTCGGTGATGGTAAATTTGAAGCTATCGAGGATGGTGATCAAGCCTCGGGAAGTGTATTTGTTTTTTTTGGTGTCATAGACGGAGTTGAGATCCACTTCCACTTCGGAGCCAAAAAAGAGAAAATCGGGTACTTCGGCTCGTTTGCCTGGATTGCGCGAAAAGCCATCGGCATATTGCACTTTAAGGCTTTCGTCTTCTTTGTCGAGGCAGTCGAAGAGTCCTCCGTTGAGGAAGGGGGTGGGCTTGAACAGCTCCAACACTTGCTCTTTGGAGATGGAAAATTGCTCATCGTATCGAAAAAGGGTTTTGATTCCATATTCTAATTTGTTGATATTCAGACAACCGTTTTTAGTAAACTTCCTTTCGCTTATCTTTTGGTTGAGCGTGGCAAAAAACAGGTTTTGCAGGATGGCTTGGTAAAAACTGCTATCGGTGGAAT
>CAZMFK010000104.1:0-5856 GCA_964565545.1 uncultured Caldisericota bacterium
AAAATTGATGAAAAAATAGAACAACTCCATAAGCATATCCAGAAAAACAATGAAGAAATCAATATTATCACTTATAATCCCACTGACCTGGATGGGATTAACAGAGTTCTTGGCATACACCAAAATAGTCTGGAAGAAACTATGCGCATTAGGGAAGAATTATTGATCAGACAAGCTGGAACTATAGAAAAACTAACCCAATACAAACAACTTGAAACTGAATTTGAGGAAAAAAACCAACAATACCGCAAATCATATCATCAAGAAGCTTTATTGCATCGAGCTACTGATCTGTTTGGAAAAAACGGGATACAATCCTTTATAATAGAAAACGCCCTTCCTGAGATAGAAAACAAAGCAAATCAAATTTTGGACATCATATCTGACGGAAAGCTTCAGGTTTGTTTTAAGGTCCAGTTAAAAACAAAAAAAGGCAATTTTAAGGAAACGATGGACATTGATATTTCCAACGAAGGACAAATCCGCTCCTATGAGCTCTTCAGCGGAGGAGAAAAATTCAAGGTGGATCTGGCCATTAGGATTGCTATTTCTTACGTCTTGTCCAATAAATCAGGAGCTAGGCTTTCCATGCTAATGATTGATGAAGGTTTTGGCACTCAAGACAAGGAAGGAATTCTCCGATTTGTTGAGTGCATCAACAGGATTGCCGGGGATTTTGAAAAAGTCATTGTTGTAACGCATTTGGATGAGCTAAAGGATTACTTTCAAACCTTGATAAGAATATCCAAAAAAAATGGCTTTTCCAGGATCAGCATCGAATGATTCCCATGTCATATGCCAGGAATCTTGCTAATTTGACAAAACATGCTGATTATTGTAAATTCAACTTTGTGATGAAGAAAAGGAGAACTGGAGTTGAAGCCAAAAAAGATTATCATCCATAAAAACCGTTGTAAAAGTTGTGGCATATGCGTTCTGCTATGTCCAAAAAAAGTGCTTGCTCAGGATGAAAATGAGCGTTTGTACGTTAAGGACTTTTCTGCATGCATAGGATGCAAAATGTGCGAACAGGGATGTCCCGATTTTGCGATTGAGGTAGAATTAGAAAATGAAAATACTTAAAGACATTTGGCAGGGAGCTGAAGCTTGTGCCAGAGGAGCAATGAAGGCTGGGCTTAATTTTTTCGCAGGATACCCCATTACTCCATCAACTGAAATTGCAGAGCACTTATCCATTCTGCTGACAAAAGATCAGAAAACTTTCATCCAGATGGAGGACGAGATTGCCAGCATTGTAGGGATAGTAGGAGCTTCCATGGCAGGCGCTAAAGCAATGACAGCTACATCAGGACCTGGTTTTTCTCTCATGCAGGAAGGCATTGGCTATGCTTGCATGGTGGAAGCGCCTATAGTGATATGCAATGTCATGCGAGGAGGTCCTTCCACGGGTTTACCCACAAAAGTATCCCAGGGAGATGTAATGCAGGCGAGATGGGGCACCCATGGTGATCATCCCGCTATTGTCCTTTCTCCTTCTTCGGTGCAGGAAATGTACGAAATGACTATCCAAGCTTTCAATCTTGCAGAGCGTTTTCGAACGCCAGTAGTTTTACTTACAGACGAAACAATCACTCACATGAGAGAAAAGATAGAAATCGATCTGGAAGCCAAGCCCCAACTCATCAAACGCCCTTACCCCACTTCAAAAGAAAACTATCTCCCTTATGCTCAAACCATAGATGATGTACCAGTTATAGCAAATCTGGGAGATGGTTTTGGCACAAGTGTTACTGCGCTTAGTCATCTGGGCAATGGATTTCAAACCGCAGACTATGAAATATCCAGAAAACTGATAGAGCGCTTAAATAACAAAGTAGAAAAACACGCATCAGAGCTTTTTGAAATCGAAGTATGGAACGAAAATGCTCCTGTCATGGCTGTATGTTATGGCATTGTTTCGCGTACAGTCAAAGCCTGCATAGCCCGAAACCTTAATCCTGACCTTGGCATGATCAGAATCAAAACTCTTTTTCCATTTAGCGATGAAGTTCTTTGGAAACACCTCAAGCATGCAAAGCATATCCTGGTCGCTGAATTGAACCTGGGCCAAATATATCTGGAAGTTCAGCGGGTAGTGGGACATCGCATTCCTATCAGCTTTCTTTCAAAAACAGGTGGAGATCTTATCAATCCAGATGAAATAATTCAAGAATTGGAGAAAATCAATGATACGAGGTGAAAAATATCTTCATCCTGAAAGAATTCCCAGCATCTGGTGCCCGGGTTGTGGCAATGGTATCATCCTCCATGCCATGCTTGCTGCTCTGGAAGATTTAAACATCACTACCGAGGACCTGGTTTTTGTATCAGGCATCGGATGCTCATCCCGTTCCACGACCTATACCATATTTGACAATATCCACACTCTACACGGAAGGGCTCTTCCAATCGCTACAGCCATCAAGCTTGTCCGACCAGACAAAAAAGTAGTAGTAATGGCTGGCGATGGTGATACCATGGCTATTGGCGGAAACCATCTGATTCATGCTGCAAGGCGAAACATAGATGTCACGCTAATTATCTTTAACAATTCGATTTATGGTATGACAGGGGGACAAGTTTCCCCTCTGACCCCTCTAGGCAAAAGGGGTACTACCGCCACTTATGGCACTATCGAAGAAACATTCGATACAGTGAAGCTTCTTGAAGGTGCAGGAGCTACCTATGTAGCTCGGATAGGCACTTATTACTTTCAGGCCATGGTTAAATACATGAAGAAAGCTTTAAATCATGTGGGTTTTTCTGCAGTAGAAGTGATTACCCAGTGTCCGATTTATTATGGACGAATGAACCAATACAAAAATCCTGCAGAAATGATGGCTCTACAAAAAGAACAATTGGTCTTTAAAGAACGAGCAGCCAAAATGTCCTCAGAAGAATTAAAGAATAAAATTGTCATTGGTGAATTTGTTGAAGAAGAAAAACAATCCTATTTGCAAAAAAGAAAGATACAGTTGGAAGGACTTTCAAAATCATGAGAACTGAAGTGCGACTTACCGGATCCGGGGGACAAGGACTTATCACTGCTGCTAGAATTTTAGCTAAAGCAGCCTTATTGGATGGGATAAATGCTTTGCAAAGCCAGGTTTATGGGGCAGAAGCTCGTGGAGGAGCCACAAAAAGCGAAGTAGTGCTTTCTGATAGGGATATTTACTATCCCGAAGTTCTTCATCCGGATATAACGGCTATCATGACACAGGCTTCATATAAAAAATACGGAAAAAAACTTAAACCCAAAAGTCTCTGTATTATTGATACTTTTATGGTCACAGATTATACTGAAGACCAACAGTTAGAAACCGTAGGAATCCCATTTACCTCTCATGCAGACCACCAATTTCACAATAAAGTTCTGACCAACATGATTCTGATGGGCTATATTACCGCCAAAACTAAAATAGTGCAGCCTGATTCTTTTCTAAAGGCCCTGGGAGATTTTTTTCAGGGAGAAAAATATGAAAAAAATAAAGAAGCCTTTAACTTTGGCTTCAACTTGCTTTAGTCCATAATAATAGTCCATAACACCCGAGGTAAACCTTGGCAGGAAAAAAAAGCCAGAAAAATGCCTGTGCCAATCCATTGACCTGCAAAGTACCCTCTTATTATCACAAAAAAAAGGGAACGCTTCCAGACGATCCACCCCAATATCTGGGGACAAAAGAATCGGATGCGCTTTGCACTATCACTGCTTATCATTACAATTCAAAAAATATAAACTTCCAGGAGTTTAATAATTGGGAGAATGTAAAAGATTGGCTTTCAAATAGCTCCGAACAACTATGGATAAATGTCTGTGGACTAAATGCCACCGATACCATACAACAAATGGGTCATTTTTTTAACATCCACCCAGTCGTTCTTGAAGATCTAAGCAACACCTACCAGCGCAGCAAAATTGAAAGTTATGAGCATTATCTCTTTTTCGCCACTCGGGTCCTTACCCTGAAAGAAGATCGCCAAATCAGCAATCAACCCATGTTTTTTATCTTGATGGACAGAGTATTGCTTAGCTTTCATGAATTATCGCCTTATCGCTTTAAAAACATTGAAAAAAGACTCAACAACCCTGAGTCCAGGCTTAGAAATTCCCGGGTAGATTATCTGGCATACGCTCTGATTGATGAAATCATTGATGAATATTACTCAATTACCGAATGGTTCAGCGATGAGCTCGAAAAGCTTGACGAAGAAATGCTTCATGGAAAACCACAACAAATTCTTGAAACTTTAAGCTCCATGAAAAACAGATTGATTGCACTAAAAAGGACTATCTGGCCTATGAGGCAGCTTGTTCATTCCATGATTGTGCTGGATGTGAGCATGATTCAGGAAACCACCCAACCCTACCTGAGGGATATCTATGATCATAGTATCCAAATTGTGGAATCGCTGGAAACTTTTAGAGAGCTGATTGCTTCCATGATGGATATCTATCTTTCACAACTCAATAATCGCATTAATGAAGTGATGAAAGTACTTACCATGATTGCCACAGTTTTTATGCCTTTAAGCTTCCTTACGGGTATATATGGTATGAATTTTGCCTATATGCCAGAACTTCAAATGAAATTTGCTTATCCAGCTATTTTAGTGGTTTTTTTCTTACTAATAGTATCTATGCTGATATACTTTAAAAGAAAAAAATGGTTTTAGCATTCTGCCAACCCTCATACTAAATGTCAAAATTTGGCTTATTGTTGTTTTTTCTTGGCTAGAATATCTTTAATCTTCATCAAACGAACGATATTAGCCCGTTCATCCTCATCCAGCTTGCTGGTAATAAGACGAATAGTATGATCAAGCTCAGGAATAAGAATATATTCCAGAGCATTTACCCTGCGTTTGGTCATCTCAACCATCCGAGCTATCTCATAAAGGGAATACTGAATTTCAGCAAGTTTAAGTAATTCAGAAAAAATGGCGTCAAAATCTTGAAGCACTTCATCCAAAGCTGCACTTAAGCCTTTGCCATAAAAATGGAAACCATCCTGCATAGTTTTGGAATGAATATCAAAAACAGGCAAAGAAACATTCATCATATTCTTCCATTTCATTTCTACTTCGTAGACCACAGGATACTTTAAAACAATTTGATCCATCTCTTCATCAGTATGCAAACTTCGAAGCACTAAAAACCTTTCCATTAATGAGGGTAGTTTCCTGCTAACCAGAGTTTCCTGCTCATCAAATGCCTTGACTAAAACCAGTAACTCGCTGATAAGAGCTTCTAACTTGTCTTTAAGCAGTTTGTGCCCACGTTTTGCTACATGAGCTCGTTTTTTAGTTTCAAGCAGTTTCATTCTGGTCGGACTGATGCGTGTTTTCACAAATCCAATCCTTCCTCAGCGTAGAATTTTTCAATATACTCGTCTTTAACTCGTGTGAGCTCTGCTTTTGGAAGAATGCTAAGCATTTTCCAACCTATTTCCATTGTTTCCTGGATAGAGCGATCTTCGTAAAATCCCTGATTCACATAATTCTTTTCAAAAGCCTGAGCAAATTTCATATAAAATTTGTCCGTTTGGGTCAGAGCAGATTCACCTAAAATGACAGCCAGCTCTTGAACTTCTCTACCCCGGGCATAGGCAGCAAAAAGCTGATTCATTACATTGGCGTGATCTTCTCTTGTTTTATCTTTTCCAATTCCTTTGTCTTTAAGACGGGAAAGCGATGGCAGAACATCAATGGGCGGATAGATGCCTTTAGCATGCAATGCTCGAGAAACAAAAATCTGACCTTCGGTAATATATCCTGACAAATCAGGGATCGGATGAGTCTTGTCATCATCCGGCATGGTTAAAATGGGCATAGTGGTAATAGAACCTTTTTTGCCTT
>CAZMFK010000105.1:0-5852 GCA_964565545.1 uncultured Caldisericota bacterium
CGAAGTACTTTGATCTTGGTGGTTGAAATAATATATGGATTGATATTGCAAATAATAATAATCATACGGGATAGATTTAGATCGATAATTTTGGCAATTTATCATGCAAAAAGACAATATTAGATAACTTGTAAAAAAAAGCAGAAAAGCTATTATCCTTGTTTTTTTCATGGGGTAATTTTATTTTTTTTTGTTTGATTTTCCAGTATTAGTAATATTTTCAAAATTTTGTTTATCATCAGAAGTTTGATTAATACTAATCAAACTGGTATAATAAATTTGTAAATGCTATTCCATCTTAAAAAAGGAGAGTGACTATGTCTAATTCTGAGCCATTTCCCACCCATTATAGCCAAGAAGTTCCTGAGGAACAATGGAAGGATTGGAGATGGCATTTACGTCATCGTATATCCAATATCAACCAATTTGAAAAAATAACCGGGATCAATTTTGATAAAGCAGAACGAGAAAAACTTGAAAAAACAATGGCTTGCTTTCCCTTATCCATTACTCCATATTATGCTTCATTAATAAACACCGATGATCCATGGTCAGATCCTGTTTTTTTACAATCATTTCCTTCAATAAAAGAATTGGACACGGAATCATTTGAAATGGAAGATCCGTTGCACGAAGATTTTGATAGTCCATCTTCCTGCATTACTCATCGTTATCCTGATCGTGTTTTGTTTTTAATTAGCAATCAGTGTGCTATGTATTGCAGACACTGTACGCGCAAACGAAAAGTTGGAGATCTTGATCAGGCCATCGAAGAAAATGAAATACAGCAGGGTATTGACTATATTAAAGAGCATAGTGAAGTTCGTGATGTATTGCTCTCTGGCGGAGACGCCTTAATGCTGGACAATCAAAGATTAGAAAGCATTTTAACAAAACTTCGCGAAATCCCTCATGTTGAAATCATTCGTATTGGCACTCGCATGCCAGTAGTACTCCCCTACCGTATAACCGATGCTTTGATTGAAATGCTGAAAAAATTTCATCCCATATGGCTGAATACTCAGTTTAACCACCCTCGGGAATTAACCAAGCCTTCAAAAAAAGCTTTACGCAAATTGGCTGATGCTGGAATTCCTTTGGGTAATCAGTCAGTCCTTCTTGCTGGCATTAATGATTGTCCTGTCATAGTTAAGACTTTGATGCAGGAATTAGTTAAGCAAAGAGTACGCCCTTACTATCTTTATCAATGCGATCTTTCTCCAGGCTTATCTCATTTTAGAACACCAGTTGGAAAAGGTATTGAAATTATGGAATGCTTGATAGGGCATACCAGCGGAATATGTGTACCAACTTTTGTTATAGATGCTCCTGGAGGAGGCGGAAAAATCCCAATTATGCCAAATTACATTATTTCCTGGTCAGATAATAAAACTATTCTTCGTAATTATGAAGGCGTCATAACTGCCTATCAAGGCCCTGACAACTATCAATCCAGAACTTGCAACAATCAGTGTTCCGACTGCATCAATATTTCAATGGATGACCGGAGCGAAGAAAAGCTTATTGGTATTGAAAAATTGCTCTCAGACAAAAGTGATGCTATAACGATCGTACCCTGTGATAACGAAAGATTAAACCGAAGAGAAGAAAATGATCAATCAGCCTGATCAATTAGTCAAAATGGGTCAATCTTTGCTTCAAATCGGAACTTATAATCTTAGAGTATACATTCTGCACCTTTTACCGGAAGAACTCCATCCATTAATGGAATGGACTGAAGAAAAAATGAATGAAATGAAACTAACTAAAGTGATTGCAAAAATTCCTTCTTCGTTGTGTGACTATTTTTTGAACAATGGCTATCGTATTGAAGCTACCATTCCATCATATTACTCAAAAAATGATGCAGCATGCTTTGTTGCAAAGTATTATTTTGATCTGAGTCGCCGGGTAGAAAAAAAACCTGAGTTAGTAAAAAAGGTACTTCACGTTGCCCAAGAAAAAAAACTTAAAAAAAATCCACTCAAACTTGATCATGCATATGAGCCTTCTTTGATGGAACCAAAAGATGTTGATGAAATGGCAAAACTTTACCAATCCGTATTTCCAAGTTATCCTTTTCCTATTTATGATCCTGAATATTTATTAGAAACAATGAAAGATCAGGTGGATTATTTTGGCATAAGGAAAAACAAAAAACTGGTTGCATTATCAAGCATTGAAAAAAGTATTCACTCTCCCACAGCTGAAATGACAGACTTTGCTACATCTCCAGAGCTTCGAGGTAAAGGCTTGGCAGGTTTTTTGCTTTCCTGGATGGAAAAATACATTCAGCAGCATTATCAATTTAACGTAATATATACTATCGCTCGTGCTTATTCTCATGGAATTAATGCAATTTTTGCCAAAGGCAACTACATTTATGGAGGAACGCTTACTAATAATACCAATATTCATGGTACCATAGAAAGCATGAATATCTGGTATAAGCTTTTGTCCTGATTAAAATCCATCTTGACAGTCCAATGAATCTATATACACTTAAGTTAAGTTAGATTAACTTAAGGATGGCAAAAAGTGCAAATAACGCTTGATAAAGTTGAAAAAGGTCAGCAAGTTTTATTGAAAGAAATGAAACTTGGCTCCATGCAAATGCAGCGATTGATATGCCTTGGTTTTACTCCGGGTGCGATCATTGAAATAACTCAAAACTATGGCAAAGGACCTTTAATGCTTATTATCCGTTCGACTTGCCTTGCCCTGGGTAGAGGAGTAGCAAAAAAAATATGGGTCGAAATCAAAAATACACCATAGCTTTAGCTGGCAATGCCAATGTTGGAAAAAGTGCCTTATTTAATCAATTAACAGGTCTTCATCAAACGATTGGCAATTGGCCAGGTAAAACAGTTGAAATAAAAGAAGGTAAATTGCTTCATGAAGACATTCAAATAACGTTGGTTGATTTGCCTGGCATTTATTCGATATCATCCATTTCACCTGAAGAGGAAGTAACTGAAAAATTTATCCTTGAAAAAAAACCGGATTTGGTTATCAATGTGGTTGATGCTGCTCATCTTGAAAGAAACCTATATTTAACTCTGCAGCTAATTGAAATGGAAGTGCCTTTGGTACTTTGCCTTAATCAAGTTGATTTTGCGCAACACGAGGGCATTCAGATTGATCATCTTGAGTTATCAGAGCTTTTAGGAATTCCAGTTATTCCTACTGTTGCCATCCATGGCAAAGGATTGCACGAATTGGTTCATGCAGCAGTTGCCCATATCCAAAAAAACAATTTTCCTCGCTACTTACGTTATGGCAATGAAATTGAAAATTGTATTCAACAAATTATGAAAGAATTGGAACCATTTAACTTAAAAAACTGGAGCAGATTTTTTGCAATTCGCTTACTTGAAAATAAATATGACGCTAATTTAAAACCCGACTTAGAGATACAAACCAGGATAGACCTTTGCAAGAAGGAAATTGAAGATATTCATCATGAGCCTATCATCTATGTTTTTGCCTCTGAAAGATACAGCAAGGCAGAACATATTGCCAGGAAAGTAACCAGCATAGAAACTCCAAAAAACAAGTTCAGGCTTCTATTGGACATGTTTTTGTTATCTCCTTTTACAGGATACATTGCATTGACTGTCTTTCTTCTGTTTATGTTTAGTGCAATCTTTTATTTTGGGAATTTTATAGCAGGCTACCTTGAACTTATTTTTGGTGCTTTTGAATCTTTTTTTCTTTCCAGTGGCATTCCTTACGCTGAAACGATATGGTCGTATTTGATTCTGGGAGTTTTGTCAGCAATTGAAGTAGTTTTGCCTTTCATATTGCCCTTTTATCTCTTGCTTAGTTTTTTTGAAGACTCAGGTTATATTTCCCGAATGGCAGTATTGACTGATTCTGCTATGCATGTTTCGGGGCTTCACGGCAAAGCATTTCTTCCTTTGTTTTTAGGTTATGGTTGCACTGTTACTTCCATATTGGGTACCCGCATTATTGAAGATAGAAAAGAACGCCTGGTAACCTGCTTCTTATCCACCCTGGTGCCCTGCTCCGCCCGAACCATCATTGTCATGGGTCTTATCGGAGTATTTATCGGTTTTCAATGGGTTTTAGTCGTATATGCCTTGAACTTACTAATTTTAATTCTCTTGGGACGTTGGTCGAGTAAATTATTAAAAAGTGAATCGCCGGGACTTATTATTGAAGTTCCAAGCTTGCGTTGGCCTAATGCAAAAAATATTGTCAAAAGTACTTGGTTTCGATTGAAAGATTTTTTTGTTTTTGTTGTTCCAATTATTTTGGTTGGTCACATAATTTTTGAATTCATCCGTAACAGTTCTTTTATTCAAGGTATTGAAAGAGCTTTTTCTTATCTCTTTGAAGTTCTCTGGGGTTTGCCTTCGTTTACAGTAATACCCTTACTATTTGGAATTCTTCGAAAAGAATTGGGATTAATCATGCTACAAACATTCAGTCCGACAGGATCAATTGCAGGTGCGCTTAGTCCAAGGCAAATGATTGTTTACTCTATTATTATGATTTTTTACTTTCCCTGCGTCGCAACTCTTTCAGCACTAATTAAAGAGCTTGGGTGGAAGAAATCTCTAGCTATTACTGGCTTTGATATTGCTTTTGCAGTGATTTTGGGTGTTATTGTAAATTTCATTCTTTCGTTATTCATGCTTTAATAGAAAAAAGGGACAGCTTGCTGTCCCTTGTCAGGATTATAATTTAATTCAAACTCCTAACACACAGGGGGGATAACCCCCTGTGCTTTTTTTCTTTATGGGAAATCTATTCGGAGCTTGCTTCAGATTCAGCGGAAGGTCGCTGAGAAAGTTCTCTGTCAATCATAAAAATACCCTTGGGATCGTTGGCTATGCGTTCGAAATCATCAATAATCTGCATAGCATTGGCTTCTTCTTCTACCTGTTCAGTCACAAACCATTGCAGAAATTGGACAGTAGAGTAGTCTTTTTCCCTTAGCGCAACTTCATAAAGCTGGTTGATGCAGGAAGTAATGTGTTTTTCATGGTTCAGTGCTGCTTTAAAAGCATCGAGAGGTGATGACCAATAATTGGTAGGTTCTTTTATCTGTGTTAGTTTAAAATTGGATCCACGCTCCATAATGAAATTCATTATTTTTTCAGCATGCATCAATTCTTCTTTATACTGAATCATCATCCAATGAGCAGCACCCGGGAGATTTACTGAATTAAAATATGAAACCATGGATAAATAAAGATAAGCAGAGTACATTTCTTCATTGATTTGTTGATTGAGACTATCGAGCATTATCTGATTCATAAAAAACTCCTTTCGAAAACTAATCTTATAATACTATTATACCCAACCATTATTTAATGGCAGGGTTTCATTTTTTTTGATATTCATGTTTTAAAATGTATTGATGAGCTTTTATCATCACTTGCTGATCTTTTTCATAAGTTAAACGCTGTAAAGCCTCTTTGAAGGGAAGCCATACGTAATCAACATGTTCCCCAGAGAACAGTTTGACGGTCATGTTGGGAGTATGGGCCAAAAAAAACACAACCTCTTTAATAATGTTCGGGCCAGGACTATACATAATGGTTTCACGAAAATCATATAAAAAATCCACCACATCAATTCCGCTTTCTTCTCTAATTTCACGCCTCGCTGTGTCTTTTTCGCTTTCACTATGCTCCATATGACCTTTACAAAGACTCCAGTAGTCTTTATCATTTTTGTATTTTAATAATAAAAATAGTAATATGCCCCTTAGTTTATGAAATAACACTGCCCCGCAGGATTTTTCTTTTTGCATGTTAACTCTTTTCCGTGTTGCTTCATTTAAAAACCTATTCGAACGGTCTTCGATGATTCAGCTAAAA